>JAGXHB010000006.1 GCA_024636425.1 Roseobacter sp. | reverse complement strand
GGGGATGCGCACACTGCTGTCTGTCGGGCAGGGGTCGGACAGCCCGTCCTACGTCGTGGTCATGAAATGGAACGGCGGCGAAAAAGACGCCGCACCCCTCGCGCTGGTGGGCAAGGGGGTGGTGTTCGATACGGGGGGCATCAGCCTGAAGCCCGGCGCGGGCATGGAAGACATGACCATGGACATGGGCGGCGCAGGCGTCGTTGCGGGCGTTATGCGCAGCCTTGCGCTGCGCAAGGCCAAGGCAAACGTCGTGGGTCTGGTCGGCATCGTGGAAAACATGCCGTCGGGCAACGCAACGCGTCCCGGCGACGTGATCAAATCCATGAAGGGTGATACGGTCGAGGTGATCAACACCGACGCCGAAGGCCGTTTGGTGCTGTGTGACGTGATGTGGTACGCGCAGGACCGCTTCAAACCGGTGGGGATGATCGACCTTGCCACGCTCACGGGCGCGATCATCATCGGTCTGGGGCATGAAAACGCTGGCGTCTTTTCCAACAACGATGCGCTCTGCAACGCGTTCCTCAAGGCGGCGGAGGCCGAAGGCGAGGGCGCATGGCGGATGCCGATGGGTGCAGGCTATGACAAACTGCTCAAAAGCCGGATCGCCGACATGAAGAACATCGGCGGACGCCCCGCAGGGTCCATTTCGGCGGCGCAGTTTCTGGGGCGCTTTGTCAAGGACGAGACACCTTGGATCCACCTTGATATTGCGGGGGTCGCATCGGTCAAATCGGAAACGGCGCTCGCCCCTGTTGGTGCGACGGGCTGGGGCGTGGCATCGCTGAACCGTCTGATTTCGGACCATTTTGAAGGGAAATAAAACCTCATGGGGGCCGCCTATTTTTATCAGATGTCCCGCAAACCCTTGGTCGAGACGCTGACCCTGCTTTTGGGCAAGGCACAAGGTGCAGGCTGGCGCGTCGCGGTGCGCGGCACGAACAAGGACGCATTGGCACAGATCGATGCGGCCTTGTGGCTGGGTCCGGAGGACAGCTTTGTCCCGCACGGTCTGGCCGGTGGCCCCCATGATGCCGCGCAACCGATCTTGCTGACGACCGATGCCATCGCGCCCAACGGGGCGACTTGCGTTTTTTCGATCCACGGTGCGGAGGTTTCGGCGCAAGAGGTCGCCGCACTGGACCGTGTCTGCATCCTGTTCGATGGCAGCGATGATATTGCCCTGAACACCGCAAGGGGGCAGTGGAAGGCTCTCAAGACCGCGGGCGCGTCGGCGCAGTATTGGTCGGAAGACTCAGGACGGTGGGAGAAAAAGGCTGAAACATGAGATGCTTGTGAGGCGATCTTAACGCGTCAGGATCAGCTCGCCCCCGGCGATTTCAATGCGCCCCCAGCGTTGCAGATAGCCCATGCCCAACAGGGATTGCGACATCTGTCCGCCATTGACGACAGCCGGCACGTCGAAATCGCGCACCTCGCCGAGCTGGACTTCGTTCAGCCGGACGAAAGCGGTGCGGACCTCGCCATTGGCGGTGCCTGCGCGCCCCAGATAGTTCAGATTGTCCGGATCAAGGCCGATCATCTCGGCGTCTTCTTGTGTCAGCACCATATCGGTCGCGCCGGTATCGACGACAAAACGCACGGGTTTCTCGTTGATCCTGGCAGTCAGATAGTAGTGCCCGTCACGCGCTCTTGGGATTGTCACCGAGCCGGTACCGCTTTGATAGGTTTGCTGCGACATGTTGGTGCTGCGTCTGATGTCGCCCCAAAGCCCGTAGCCTGCAGCGACGCCGACAAAGATCATGCCCCAGACAGCAAGTTGTTGCAGCGTCTTGTTCATGCTTTGCCGGTTTTGCATGAAGAACCAGCCTGCCACCATAAGCAACAGCAGCACCAAGTAGATCAACTGGCCCGTTTCGATATTCGCCATGCGACGCCCCCCGTTTGATACTCTCTTTATATGGGGATTGTGGGGCGGTTTGTCAGCCCGCAGCCGTTGCAAACCCGAAAGCGCGCAGCCCGTCGAGCACAAACTGGACCGAAAGTGCCGCCAGCAACATGCCCAGCAACCGGGTGATCACATTGATGCCAACCTTGCCTAATGCGCGTTCAAGATAGCCGCTGACCTGCATCGTCACGCCCATGATGATCAGCACCACAAACGTGATGCCCACAACCGTGACCAACCCTTGCATACCCGGACGTTCGCCGGTCAGCAGGATCACGGAAGCGATGGAACCGGGGCCCGCGATCAGCGGGATGGCGAGGGGAAAGACGGAAGGATCATCGTGGTCGTCATCCGACGCCGCCGTGTCCTCGCGCCGCTTTGTGCGCCGGTCGAACAACATGTCGAGCGCGGTCAGAAACAACAAGACGCCGCCAGCGACCCGGAAAGCAGGCATCGAGATACCGATAAAGCCGAGTACGGCCTCACCAAAGGCGGCAAAAACCAGAAGCAGCAACGCCGCAATAATCACAGAACGCCACGCGATGCGGCGGCGTTGCGACGGGGTCATGCCGGGGGTCAGCGCCAGAAACATTGGCCCGATCGCAAACGGGTCGATGATGACGATCATCGTGGCGAAGGCCGTGATCATGAAGGCGATGTCGAGTTCGATCATATGGTGTACCGAGGGCCAGCCCCCGTCCAATTGGCTTGGGAAATGGCGCTGAACGCCATTCTCCCGCGATATTTAAATGCCTGAGCCGTCAGGCAGAGGCCGTCTCGAGCTTTTCAAGGGCGGACATCCAGATGGATTCGGCGCGCTCCAAAGCCCCCATGACTTCGGCGTATTTCTTGTTCCAGACTTCAAGTTCGCCGACTTTGTCCTTTTCGTAAAGGGCAGGATCGGCAAGTTTCTTGGCCAGCTTGTCGCGCATGTCATTGATCTTGGTCACGCGCGCCTCGGCAGTGCGGACCTCGGCGCGCAGGGCGAGGATGTCCTCGCGGGTGGCGCGTTTGGGTTTGGGCACTTCCTTGACCGGTTTCACGTTCTTGCTGACCGGCTTTTCGACCGTGAGCAGCATCTTGCGATACGCCTCGAGATCATCGTCATAAGGTTTGACGGTGCCATCGCTGACCAGCCACAGACGATCCGCCACCATCGACAAAAGGTGCATGTCGTGGCTGACAAGGATCACCGCGCCGGAGTAGCGCGTCAGCGCTTCGACCAGCGCCTCGCGGGATTCGATGTCGAGGTGGTTTGTCGGCTCGTCCAGAATCAGCAGATGCGGCGCGTCGAGCGTGGCAAGCAGCAGCGAAAGCCGCGCCTTCTGACCGCCCGAGAGGCGACCCACCTCGGTATCGGCCTGATCGGGCCCAAGGCCGAACCCGGCAAGCTGAGCACGCAGTTTCGACTGCATCACGCCGGGACGGGCGGTGATCATGTGCTGCAACGGTGTTTCGTTGATGACCAGTTCATCAACCTGATGCTGGGCGAAGAACCCGATCCGCAGCTTGTTGGAGGAGACCGCCTTGCCCTCAAACAGAACCAGCCGGTTGCTGAGCAGTTTCGACAGCGTCGATTTGCCCTGACCGTTCTTGCCCAGAAGCGCGATACGGTCGTCCTGATCAATGCGCAGGTTCAGGCGCGACAGAACGGGCTGGCCTTCGGTATAGCCGGTCGATCCCCCTTCGATGCTTATGATGGGCGGCGACAGCTCGTCAGGTTGGGGAAAGGTAAAGACCTTGCGCGCGGCTTCTTCGGGGGGCGTGATCGTGACCATCTTTTCGATGGCCTTCATCCGCGATTGCGCCTGTTTGGCCTTCGACGCCTTGGCTTTGAAGCGGTCCACAAAGGCCTGCATATGCGCCTTGTGCGCCTGCTGCTTTTTCGCCTGCGCGGTCAGCTGCGCGCGCTTTTCGGCGCGCATCTTGGCGAACTGGTCGTAATTGCCCTGATAATAGGTCAGCTTTTTGTCTTCGAGATGCAGAATGCCGCCAACAGCGCGGTTCAGAAGGCCCCGGTCGTGGCTGATGATAATGACCGTATGCGGGTATTTGGCGAGGTAGTTCTCAAGCCAAAGCGCCCCTTCAAGGTCGAGGTAGTTGGTCGGTTCATCCAGAAGCAGCAAATCCGGTTCGGCAAAAAGCACGCCCGCCAGTGCCACGCGCATGCGCCAACCGCCCGAATAGGCAGAGCAGGGCTGCTGCTGATCATCGTCGTCAAAGCCGAGCCCCTTGAGGATCGCCGCTGCGCGTCCTTCCGCAGACCATGCGTCGATGTCGGCAAGGCGGGTCTGCACTTCGGCAATGCGGGCAGGGTCTTTGGTGCTTTCCGATTCCGCGATCAGCGCGGCGCGTTCGGTATCCGCTGCCAGAACCGTATCAATCAAGGACACGTCCGATGAGGGGACTTCCTGTGCGACACCGCCGATCTTGGCCCGGCTGGGCAAGGAGATTTCGCCCGCATCCAACCCCAACTCGCCACGGATGATGCGGAAAAGTGTGGTCTTGCCAGCACCATTGCGCCCGACAAGGCCCACCTTGTGACCATCGGGAATGACGGCGGAGGCTTCCTCGAACAAGGGGCGGCCTTCGACGGAGTAGTTGATTTCTGAAATGCGTAACATGCGCGGGGTTTGAACCATGTCCGGCCCCGCGTCAATCGCGCCTTTTCTCCCACGCCACCCCATGCTAGGGAGCGGCCAAATTAACCCCTTTAGGAGAGCTATCATGGCCCTTGAGCGCACATTCTCGATCATCAAACCAGACGCAACCCGCCGCAACCTGACCGGCAAGATCAACGCCAAATTCGAAGACGCGGGCCTGCGCATCGTCGCGCAAAAGCGGATCCACATGACAAAGCAGCAGGCCGGCGTCTTTTATGCTGTCCATGCCGAGCGTCCTTTTTATGACGAGCTGTGCGAATTCATGGCGTCCGAGCCGGTTATCGTTCAGGTGCTGGAAGGCGAAAACGCCATCGCGAAAAACCGCGAAGTGATGGGTGCGACAAACCCTGCGGATGCGGCCGAAGGCACAATTCGCGCCGAATTTGCCGAATCTGTCGGCGAAAACTCGGTTCACGGGTCGGATGCGCCCGAAACGGCTGCGGTCGAAATCGCGTATTTCTTCTCGGGTCTTGAACTGGTCGGCTAAGTCCAATCCAAGCTTGATTTTCAGGGGGTTGCGGGTAACTGCGACCCCTTTTTCGTTTCAGCCGCGCAAGGTCGGGTGATGCGATGAAAGCTTGCCCTCAATCTCGGTCTTTGCGCGGGCCACGGCTGGCCGCTTTTCAAGATGGTCATGCAACAGGGCGACATTGCGTGAGTTCGCTTTCCAAGCGACGTCGAATACGTCACCGATCAGGGGCACAGTACCGATGAGAAAATCAATGCCGATGTTCGCGCCCATCCGCGCCAGCACGGAATTGCTGGCACCCATCCGGTGCGCCTCTTTCACAATGTACCCAGCCGGGGCAAGCGCCAGCGCGTCACCCACGCCAGGCACGAGGCCCAGAATGGAGTCCCACCCCAGCCGGACCCCGACAAACGGTATCCGGAAAGCATAATCCATCCGGCGCGCAATAGCGTTGAGACGGCCAAGATCGCGTTCATGATCGGGGTGAAGGGGCATGTGCAGCTTTCATTTCAACAGGTCACCATTGAAACGCCAAAGAGAGGCCCCCCGTTCCCATATCTATGGCAGATTTTGCGCAGGGCGTATCCCGATCAGGTCCATCATCCGCTCGAACTCGCTCTCGGCAGGATCATGGGCCCGCGCCTTGAGCTGATCGAACTTGAGCCGAAGCGCCTTTTTCTCCTCGCCCTTGCAGTCGTTCCACGGACGCCCTTGCAGACCCATGACGAGGACATAATAACCGATGAAATGCGGGCGCTGACCATTGCGCAACAGCATCTCGTAGGCGGCATCCGCCCCCAGATCCCGCAGCTGGTCTGCCGAATGAATGCCCGCGCGGGCGCAGGCCTGTTCAAAAGCAGGCCCGAGGTTTCGGATGGAGGAGACGGGTTCGGTCACGGATCAAACGCTAGCGCACCCTTTCGGCGCTGTCACTTCCAGATGTCCTTGCGCCGGGAATCTGCCGAACACAGGGCCAAATCGCCGTCTTTGTAAGGTCGATCAAGCCATGCGTTTTTCGCATACCGTCTATGGTTTGCGCTTTCCCATGGACGGGCACATATGAACGTCACGGGCAAGAAAGCCCAGAAATGGAAAAACTGAAATGACATACGAACTGAACAAAACAAGCGTTTCCCCCGTGGACCTGACGACCGCAATTGCGCAAGCCCAAGCGCTGCGCAGCGCCTATATCGCATCGTGCTTTTCGGCGATGACGGCCAAGATCGCAACCTTGTTTCACCGCACACCCCGTACCGGCGTGGCGGCCTGATCCGGCTCTTGCGTCCCAGGGGTCGATCCGGTTCCAGCGACGCTGCTTAAACCAAAGTCCGATCCGGTGGATGTGCCACCGGACACCCGAGAAAGAAAAAAGAAAATGACCTATACAACTACATATTTCGCCGATCCCGCAACTGGCCTCACAGGCAAGCTTCGCGTGATGCTGGAAACCTACCGCGCCCACCGCGCAGATCAACGCGCCGTGCGCCAGACATTCAACGAGCTGTCCGCGATGAACGACCGCGACCTTGCCGACATCGGTGTGTCCCGCGGCGAGATCCGCGCCATCGCTGCCCAGGCCGTCGCCGCACGCTAAGCCGCACCAGCGCAGCCCCGATATTTCCCGCCGCGAAGCCAACCCGCTTTGCGGCGGTTTTATTTTGTGCAAGGCGAGGGGTTCAGTACGCGTCCGGACAGGGGTAGGACTCCTGCGATGAAGCAAAAATACGGACGTCAGCCAGTCTGGTCGCGTACAGGCCGGGCAGGGGCACAGACCTTATGACAGGATACATCGGGCTATTCACGGCGGCGTTCATCGCGGCGACCTTGCTGCCGATGCAGTCCGAAGCGGTCCTGATCGGCTTGATGCTGAGCGATCAGTACGCAGTGGCCGGATTGTTGGTTGTTGCGACGGTCGGGAACGTTCTGGGGTCGGTCGTGAACTGGTTTCTGGGGCGCGAAGCCCTGAGGTTCAAACACAAGCGGTGGTTCCCTGCGACAGATGCGCAGCTTGAGCGGGCGGAACGGTGGTATCGCCGCTATGGGCGCTGGTCGCTGCTTGCAAGCTGGCTGCCCGTCGTGGGGGATGCGCTTACCGTGATCGCCGGCACATTACGCGAACCGCTGTGGTCCTTCATGGCTATTGTCGCAGTCGGGAAGGGGGCGAGATATGTGGCGTTGGCCGCGCTGACGCTCGCTTGGTTTCCCGCAGATATATAAAAGAAAAAGCGCCCGAAGGCGCTTTGTTTCAGTTGGTATTCTTTTTTCAGCCGCCCCAGCTGCGGACCTGTCCGCAATCCATGTGGACGAAGTTCGAGCCGGAGTAACGGCCCACGCCGCCACCACGACACGCGATCGCCGCTTTGGCCATCTGGTTGACCGACCGCGATGCGAGCCGGAGATCAGCGGCCTGACCGCGCATGTGCAGCGAATTCTTGGCAACGCCGCGCGATCTGGACCGCAACATGGCGTTGGTCTGGGGGCTGCGATACCCGGAAAGCAGCATATAGGGTTCTGAAACACCGAGAAGATTGTGCGATGCCGCCATGATGTCGACGGTGCGGGTATCAATGCTGATGGCTGCATCATTGCGCCAGTCACGCATGAAATAGTTCACTTCTCGGACCGCGTCCTCGATATATTCACCTTCGATCCAGTAGATCATGTCGATCCGCTCACCGGTGCGGCCCGAATACATCTTGATACGGCGTATATCGCCTGCGCCGCGCAAAAAACCTGCTGCGCTGGCGAAAGTTGGTGCGGCTGCAACAGTTGTCGCTGCGAAGGCACCCAAAAGGGCGCGCCGGGTCATGCCGGTAGAGGTGATTTCTGTCATGTGATCTGTGTCCCGCCTACTGCCTGGATTCCATGATGTTACACGGAAATTTTTCATCTATCCCCAGATGCAACATTTGTATGGCATAGCGCGATTCTTGAACCAAGTGCTGAATCAGGAAGGTTCCATCTATCAAGAAATTTAGGCAATTTTTTGCGCATGCCCCGTTGGGGTGATCATTTTTGCAACAGTGGTGCTGCACAAAGGCCGCAACTCGGACTGAAACATATGCTCACGTTTAATGTTATTGGACAACATATGGCGTGAGGTGACGTGATCGACCCCAACACATGATCAAGCGTCCGGGGGAATCGATGTACGGGATTTTAACTGAAAAGCGGCGAGTTATGCACGGTGCTGCCCTTATGATCGGTGCTGCTGCGACCGCGGTGACGCTGTTTTTCGCTCCTGCACCCGCTTTTGCGCAGGTGACCGCCTATAAACAGGCCGTCGCCGAAGGCGCAGCACAGGATGAAGACATCGCAGCCTTCTATCGCGGATCGGATTATGCACCCGTCTGGACCGAGGCCACCGACAGTCACCGCGCGCGTCGCGCCGCATTGATGGAGGCGATCAGTTCGGCCAACCTGCACGGTCTGCCGGTCGCACGCTATGATCCACAGGGCCTGATGGAAAAGCTGCGCAATGCACAGACAGCGCGCGACAGGGGCCTTGCCGAAGTCGAGATGACGCGCGTTTTCCTTCAGTACGCCCGCGATTTGCAAACCGGAATACTGATCCCGTCACGGATTGACGCCAATATCGTGCGCGAAGTGCCGTATCGGGACAGACAGGCCTATCTGGCGGATTTTCTGAAGTCCGACCCCGCGCCGTTCCTGCGCAATCTGCGCCCGCGGACGATGGAATATAACGCGTTGATGCGTGAAAAGCTGCGGATGGAAAAGCTGATGACCACCGGCGGCTGGGGGCAAATTGTTCCGGTTGCTTCGCTGAAACCCGGTGCGCAAGGCAGTGCGGTCGTCGCACTGCGTGACCGGCTGGTTGCCATGGGATACCTCAAGCGGTCCAATGCGATAACCTATGACAACGCCATGTCGGCAGCCGTGCGCAGCTTTCAGAAAGATCACGGGTTGAACGAAGACGGCGTCGCCGGTGCCGGCACGATGACCGAGATCAACAAAAGCGTCGAAACCCGCCTGCAATCGGTCATCGTCGCGATGGAGCGGGAACGCTGGTTGAACAAGGAACGCGGTGAGCGTCATGTTCTGGTGAACATTCCCGCCTTTACCGCCGCGATCATCGACAACGGCCATGTCACCTTCGAGACCCGCTCGGTCATCGGTGCCAATGAATCCGGGCGTTTGACGCCTGAGTTTTCCGACACGATGGAATATATCGTGGTGAATCCGACCTGGACGGTGCCACGCTCCATCGTCACCAAGGAATATTTGCCGTCGATGCAGCGCAATCCGGGTGCTGTGGGTCATATCGACCTGATCGACAGCCGGGGACGCGTTGTTCCGCGGGGGGCTGTCAATTTCAACCGCTACAATGCCCGCACCTTTCCGTTCGGGATGCGCCAGAAACCCGGCAACAGCAACGCATTGGGGTTGGTGAAGTTCATTTTTCCCAACAAATACAACATCTACCTGCATGACACTCCGTCCAAAAGCCTGTTTGAACGCGACGTCCGGGCGTTTAGTCACGGCTGCGTGCGGCTCGCCGATCCGTTTGATTTTGCCTATACGCTGCTGTCCGCGCAAACCTCTGATCCGGTTGGCTTTTTCAAGGCACAGTTGAACACCGGCCGCGAGACCTTTGTGCATCTGGACGTCGAACTGCCTGTGCATCTGATCTACCGCACAGCGTTCACGACGCCGCGCGGTCATACGCAATATCGCGCCGACATCTATGGCCGTGACGCCAAGATCTGGGACGCGTTGAGCAAGGCAGGGGTGGCATTGGGCGCCGTTCAAGGTTAATTCTGCCCCGACAAGGGGAGTTGACCATGCGCTACACCATTCAGGAGATCGCAACCGCCATCGGTGCCGTGGCAGTCGGGGATACGTCGCTGACCATCGGCAAACTGGCAGAGCCTGCACAGGCGACTGCCGATGATCTTGCCCTTGCCACGAGCCCGAAATACGCGATGTCACTGCAAAACGGCGCAGCCCTTGCCGCCGTGCTTTGGCCGGGTGCCGAGTGGCAGGAGATGGGTCTTAAAGGGGCCATTCTGCCGGACCGCCCGCGCTATGCGATGGCCGGCATGACACGGATGATGGACGAGGGGCAGGGGTTCGTCTCGGGGATCCACCCTTCTGCGATTATTGACGAAACGGCTGTTCTGGGCGCTGAGGTATCTATCGGACCGCTGACGGTTATCGCTGCAGGCGTGTCGATTGGCGCGGGCAGCGTGATTGGGCCACAGTGCTACATCGGGCAGGATGCGGTTCTGGGCAACAACGCCTATCTGCGCGACCATGTCAGCGTCGGTGCGCGGGTGCGCATCGGCAACCGGTTTACCGCCCAACCGGGGGCATCAATCGGCGGCGACGGCTTTTCCTTCGTGACCGCAGAACCCAGCACGGTCGAACAGACCCGCAGATCGCTGGGCGACCGGGGCGACACAAAAGCGCAACAATGGACCCGTATTCACACGCTGGGCGGCGTGTTGATCGGGGACGATGTAGAATGTGGCATGAACTGTACGATTGACGCCGGCACGATCCGTGACACGGTCGTGGGCGATGGCACCAAGATCGATAACCTTGTGCATCTGGGGCATAATGTGGTGGTCGGCAAAAACTGTCTGCTGTGCGGTCAGGTGGGCGTGGCCGGGTCAGTCACAATTGGTGACAACGTGGTCTTGGGCGGTCAGGTCGGGGTGAGCGACAACATCTTCATTGGGGATGGCGTGATTGCGGGTGGCGGGACCAAGATCCTGTCGAATGTGCCTGCCGGACGGTCGATCCTTGGCTACCCCGCAACAGAGATGGCGAAGCAGATCGAAGGCTATAAGGCGCTGCGGCGGTTGCCCAAATTGCTGCGTGACTTTGCAGCTTTGAAGAAACAGGTATCGGGCGGCGAAACCGAACCCTAAGGTTCCGCGACCCCCTTTCCGAGGAAGAACAGCATGAACATTCAGGATCAGGTCATCGCCATCATCGCCGAGCAGGCCATGCTGGACCCGTCGGATG
>JAGXHB010000266.1 GCA_024636425.1 Roseobacter sp. | reverse complement strand
TGGACGATGGCCCCTGCACTGTGGGTCTGGAAAGCACCATCGTCGCACTGCATCTTGAAAAGCCTACGCTGTTGCGCGCCGGTGGCCTGCCCGCCGAAGCGGTCGAGGCCGTGATCGGCATGCCGCTCGAGGTCCTGGATGGCGGCGACATCATCGCGCCCGGCCAGCTTGCGTCGCATTATGCCCCTGCGGCGAGGGTGCGGTTGAACGCGGAAGAGGCCGAGGCGGGCGAAGTGTTTCTGGGGTTCGGCGCGGTTCGCGGCGATATCACCCTGTCCGCCAGCGGTGATCTGGTGGAGGCGGCGGCGCGGCTGTTCGACTGTCTGCACCAGCTTGACGCGACGGGCAAACCCATCGCCGTGGCCCCCGTGCCGGATGACGGGCTGGGGCGCGCCATCAACGACCGGCTGCACCGCGCGGCGGCACCGCGCTGATCACGCGCGCCCTGCCGACCCGCTCAGCACCATCGGATCAATGCCAAGTGATGACAGCGCTGCACCCCATTTATCTGCGTCGGGCAGGTCGAATACGATCTCGGGGCTCGCCTCGCAGGTCAGCCAGCCGTTCTGCGCAATCTCGCTCTCCAGCTGGCCTGCACCCCACCCGGCATAGCCCAGCATCAGCAGCGCCTTTTCCGGCCCCTTGCCACGGGCAATGTCTTCCAGAATGTCCAAGGTCGCCGTCATCGAAAACACGCCCGCGACATCCAGCGTCTGCATCACCGACCGGTATTCAGCGCTGTGCAGCACAAATCCGCGTTCAGGCTGCACCGGTCCGCCAAAATGCACCCCCAGATCGGAGTCATGCTCAAGATCAACGCC
The DNA here is from genome assembly GCA_024636425.1 of Roseobacter sp. GTDB lineage: Bacteria > Pseudomonadota > Alphaproteobacteria > Rhodobacterales > Rhodobacteraceae > Sulfitobacter. The sequence continues at coordinate 4,264 of JAGXHB010000266.1, read as the reverse complement.
GCTGACCCTGTCGAGAACATCCTTGAGCGTGAGAGACGGCGCAGGTTTGTTCACGATCAGCCCCATCGCGCCCTCCGCATCATGCGAACAGACGTAGATGACGGAACGATCAAACCGCAGATCCCCCATTGCGGGCATCGCGACAAGCAGGTGCCCTGTCAGATCCATGTCCATTTTTCCGGTGCCCCTTTCGATGTGAAACAGAATGGCGTTCAATCAGGCAGCTTTCAACCCCCGCCCCTGCAACGTTTCATGATGTAAAAGTGACTTGGCAGGATGCCGTGATTACCCCATGAAAGACGGATGAAGAAAAATCGCCTCCTCCCCCTGATGCTGTCCCTGATGTTCGCCCCCCTGCCTGCCGTGGCGATGGACGTCATCGAAGGCGAAATCCTGCAAGGTTGGCTCCGTGCCGATGGCAGCCGCGTCGCGGGGATCCGCCTGACGATGGCACCGGGGTGGAAAACCTATTGGCGTGCTCCGGGGGATATGGGCATCCCGCCGACTTTTGACTGGAGCGGGTCAGGCAACCTGTCGGCGGTCGCCGTGGAATGGCCCGCCCCGACCGTCTTTCGCGAAGGCAATCTGATCACGATAGGCTACAAGGATCAGGTCGTGTTGCCGCTGGTGATCGCCGTGCCCCGCAAGGGCGAGCCTGTCACCCTGGATGCAATGATCGACCTTGGCGTGTGCAGCGATGTCTGCGTTCCAGCCGAACTTCACCTGCAAGGCGTGATCGACACGGATGCCACGCGGGCGGATCCTGTGATTGCCGCCTCGCTTGCGCAACGACCCTTTTCAGCGAGCGAAGGCGGTCTGACAAACGCAGCCTGCGTGATCGGCATGGCCGCAGACGGGCTTGAGCTTGCTGCAACGCTGACCCTGCCCTCCGCTGGCGGTCAGGAAATCGTCGTGATCGAAGCAGGCCAGCCCGACATCTGGGTCAGCGAAGCCGACACATCACGCAGCGGCAACACGCTGAAGGCGCGGGTCGATATCGCCCACGCAAATGGCGGACCCGTCGCGCTAAACCGGTCAAACATCCGCTTTACCGTCATGGGAAGCAAGCACACCGTCGATGCTGTTGGCTGTACGCCCGGCTGATCAGCCGGCCTGCCTCCTCCGGTGTCGCATCAGCACCGTGGCCCCGACAACATACCCCGCCAACGCCAGCACCGCAGCCGCGCCGATGAACAAGACCAATGCGGCTGTCAGTGGTGCCATCGCTGCAAACCCGGGCATCATGGCGGCGAGCGGCGGGTAAAGCGTGCCCGTGATCCCCGCCCATCCAAGGGTCAGCCCCGCCCACACCAGCAAGGCCGCCCACATGCCGATCAGACCCAGTTGCAGCCCCCGTGCCCGCGACCGCAGCCCGCGCCGCATCGCGCGCACCTGCCGGGCGATGTCGTGCTGCACTGCGATCAGCGCAGGCACCACCAACAGCACAAGGAACATGCCGAACCCGAGACCGTAGACAAGCGTAACCACCGTCGGTTTCAAAAACTGCGCCTGCTGGCTTTGCTCGTAAAGCAGCGGTGCCATGCCCAGAACCGTGGTCAGCGTGGTCAGCATCACAGGGCGAAGCCGGTCGGCGGCCCCGTCGATGATCGACGGGATCAGCCCGCGCGTTTCGCCATATTCATCAATCGTGCCCACCAGAACGATGGAATCGTTGATGATAATCCCGGTCATTCCCAACAGCCCGACCACCGTGAACATGCTGAGCGGGACATCCCAGACCGCGTGTCCATAGATGGTACCGACCAGCCCGAAGGGGATCACCGCCATGACCACCATAGGGCGCGTCCAACTGCCAAAGACCCATGCCAGCACCAGATAAATACCTGTCAACACGAGGATCAGTCCGACCAGCGCCTCTGACAGGAAGGTGTCTTCCTGTTCGCTCAGCCCGCCGATGCGGAACTCTACCTGTCTTGCCGAGGCGATCTGCGGCAGAATCTCCTGGCTGAGCGCGGTTGTAATCTCGGTCGCGCGGGCGGGGTCGTCTTCAGAGATGTCGCCCGAGACGGATACCACGCGGATGCCGTTCTCGCGCCGGACGGTGCTGAACCCTGTGCGCCGCTCGACGCTGACGATATCGGCAAGCGGCACATATTGACCCGTCGGGGTGCGCATCTGCGTGCGTTCTAGAAAATCCGCCGTCAGCTCGCCTTCGGGCAGTTCCACCCGGATTGTGGCAGAGCGCGGTCCGTCGGGATAAGTCGCCGCCTCGATACCGCCCAGACGGTTGCGCAAGACCCGCCCCAACGTGTCGATGGTAAAGCCCAACGCTTGTCCTTGGGCGGTCAGATCAAGGATCAGTTCTTCTTTGTCATAGGCAAGGTTGTCCTGCATGGCGCTGACTTCGGGATACTGGCGAAGCGCATCTTGCAGGTCTTCCGACGCCGACTTCAGGACATCCGTATCCGCGCCATAAAACTGCACGTCCAGCGCATCGCCCCCCGGCCCTGACCGCCACCCACGAAAGCTGACCGTTTCAGCAAGCGGGTGGTTCACAACGGCCTCCTGCAACTCTCCGACAAAGGCAAAGCTGGAATAGGGGCGCAGGTCCGCGTCGATCAGTTCGATGGAGATACCGCCCAGCAGATCGGCATCCTTGCTGTCGGACCCTTCAAGACCACGACCGGCATTGGCGCCGACTTGGGCGATCACATAGTCGATGGGATTGACGCCGTAGCGGTCTTCATACGCGGCCCCAAGGTCTTCGGTGGCGCGCTGCATCTCACGCATCATCGCCAGCGTATCCTGCCGCGTGGCCCCTTCGACCATCGCAAAGTTGCCGGTGACTGACCCCTGTTCAGGCGCGTTGAAGAACCGCCACTGGACCTCGCCCGAAATGACCAGCGCCACCTGCGAGGCCAGAATGGCCGTCACCCCCGCAAGCACGACATAGCGCGCCTTGATGACGCCCGAGATGAAAGGCCGAAACACCCGTTCGCGTGTCCAGAGGAAGCCGCGATTGACCACGCGGCTTGGCAGATCATACCAGCGCTCCTTTGCCCCTGCCGCCATCGCATGCGCCATGTGATTGGGCAGGATCAGGAAACACTCCACCAGCGACGCGGCCAGGACAGCGATCACGGTCAACGGAATATCCGCGATCAACCCGCCAAAGCGCCCCCCCACAGCCAGCAGCCCGAAGAAGGCAATGATCGTGGTCAACGTGGCGGCAAAAACCGGCATCGCCATACGTTTGGCAGCATTCTCGGCGGCCTGCATCGGGCTTTCGCCCAGTTCCTTGTGGCGGTAATCGGCGTGCTCCCCCACCACGATGGCGTCATCCACCACGATGCCCAGCGTAATGATAAGCCCGAAAAGCGAGATCATGTTGATCGTGATCCCGCCTGCATACATCAGCGCAATCGCGGCAGCCATCGACACAGGAATACCTGCGGCGACCCAAAGCGCCGTGCGTGCATTCAAAAACAGAAACAGCAGTGCGACGACCAGAAGCAGTCCCATCAAGCCGTTGTCTATCAGCAGATCAAGGCGGCCCGTGATTTCCTCGGCGCGGGTGCGGATCAGGTCGATGCCCACACCCTGCGGCAAAACCAGCGCAAGATCGGCAGCTACCCTTTCGACATCGCGCTGGATGCCGATGGCGTCGCCGCGATCAGACCGGTCGATGCGGATCGAAATCGCCGGATTGTCGCCCACGAAATAGCCGACATCCCGGTCAGAGCCGCGTTCGATCACTGTTGCCACATCCCCCACCGTCAGCGCAGATCCGTCCGGATTGGTCCGCAAGAGGACGTTCGACAATGCCTCCGCACTGCGTTTGGCGGTGCCTGTACGGATACGCGCATTGGCCCCCGTTACATCGCCGGCGGGATTGGCATCGACCTCAGCGGCGATGGCGGCGGCGATCTCCGCCATGCTGATGTCATAGCCGATCAACTTGGGCGACGGCACTTCGATCAAGGTTTCCGGCGAGGCGACGCCCTGGATCGTGGTCCGGGTCACGCCGGCTGCAAACAGACGCGCGACAAATTCATCCGCAAACCGTCCCAACTGGTCGGTTCCCACGGGGCCGGAAATAACAGCATCCGTGACGCGGTCCCGCCATGCACCACGGCGCACCACAGGGTCATCCACGTCTTCGGGCAGGGTCGTTATCGCGTCGATGGCCGTTTGCACATCGGCGGCGGCGCGTGCCATATCCCAGCCCGGCTCGAACTCGAGCGATATACTGCCGCGCCCTTCGCGCGATGCCGATGTTGCACTTTCGACCCCTTCGACGGAC
>JAGXHB010000265.1 GCA_024636425.1 Roseobacter sp. | reverse complement strand
GCGCGGTGGACGGGAGGCCGCATCGCTTGGCGTGCCGGTCAGCCGGACGAGCCTTGTCGTGACGGTGCGTGCGGCCCCTTACGGTGCGCCTGACAGGCCCGTTGCGGATCAACGGTTTCGCGACGGTGCGCGGGTCTTGTCCATCCGGTCTGTGACGGAGCGCGACCCTCAGGGGCAGTATCTGACCTGCCTCGTGCAAGAGGAGACCGCGATATGAGCTTTGCCCAGTCGGTAGCGTTGCAGCAGGCGGTGTATGCGGCGTTGACCACCGATCCGGACCTGTCGGCATTGGTCGGCAGCGCGGTTTTCGATGCGCTGCCTGCAGGAGATATGCCGCCGCTATATGTTCAGCTTGGCGCGGAAACCGTGCGGGATGCCTCTGATGGGACGGGCGCGGGGGCCGAGCACCGTTTCACCCTTTCGGTCGTTGGCAAGGACGCGGGGTTTGCGGATGCCAAGACGGTGGCCAGCCTGATTTGCGACCGCTTGCAGGACGCTGAGCTGACACTGAGCCGGGGACGCTTGATCAGTCTGCGCTTCGAGCGGGCCTCGGCAAGGGTCGTTTTGTCGGCACAGGCGCGTCAGATCGACATGCAGTTTCGCGCACGCGTGCAGGACGGCTGAGCGCGGCACTTTATCGGATTAACCCAGGAGACGAGATATGGCTGTTCAAGCAGGTAAAGACCTTTTGGTCAAAGTGGACATGACCAGTGACGGTCAGTTTGAAACGATCGCAGGGCTGCGCGCCACGCGCGTCAGCTTTAACGCCGAACCTGTCGAAGTTACGTCGCTAGACAGTGAAGGTGGCTGGCGGGAGTTGCTGGCAGGTGCAGGTGTGCGGTCTGCGGCAATCAGCGGGTCTGGCGTGTTTCGTGACGCTGGCACGGACGAGCGGGCGCGACAGCTTTTCTTTGACGGGCTGACGCCTGATTTCCAGATCATCATCCCGAGCTTCGGCATCATCGAGGGCCCGTTCCAGGTGTCGTCGATCGAATACGGCGGATCATTGAACGGCGAGGCCACCTATGAGCTGAGCCTGCAATCGGCGGGGCAACTGGTGTTTACGCCTGATGTCAGCGATCTGGCTGAAGGCGGGGTGTAAGCGATGGCAAATCCATTGAGGGGTGACGTCGTCGTGATCATCAACGGGCAGCGGCATGTTGCGCGTCTGACACTTGGGGCCTTGGCCGAACTGGAGAACACGCTGGACGAGCCGTCTTTGCTGGCATTGGTTCAGCGGTTTGAGAGCAGCCGGTTTCGCAGCCGCGATGTCTTGTGTCTGTTGGCGGCCGCATTGCATGCGGGGGGCTTGCGCATGACCGAGGCCGATCTTGGGGCTGCGGTGATCGAGGGCGGGCCGATGGCTGCGGCAAAGGCCGCGGCGGAGTTGTTGGCACGGGCCTTTGTGGTGCCTTCATGAGCGGGCCGCGTGGTCTGGACTGGCCCGCCCTGATGCGGGCCGGGTTGCAGGGGTTGCGGCTGACGCCCGATCGTTTTTGGGCCCTGACACCTGCTGAATTGCAACTGATGCTGGGGACGTCCAGCAGTCAGACACCGTTGTTGAGCGATGGGCTCGCGGCGCTGATGGATCTTTACCCGGATCGTTCGGAAAGGAACACCTGATGACGGATGACACATTCGAAGATCTCGGCACCGGCGCGGAACGCCTGAACGACACCCTGTCCGAGACCCGTGGGCTTGTCGCGGGGTTCGACAGTGAATTGCGGCGGATGCGGACGGCGTTGGCCGGCACCGGCAAGGACGTCGCCACGCTGGAAAAAGGCCTGAGCCGTGGCTTGCGCCGCGCGTTTGACGGCGTTGTCTTTGACGGGGTCAAGCTGTCGGATGCCTTGTCGCGTGTCGCGCAGTCGATGGTGAACACGACCTATAGTGCCGCGCTGAAGCCGGTGACGGATCATGTTGGCGGACTGATCAGTCAGGGCGTGGGGTCGCTGGTGCAGGGGATACTGCCCTTCGCCAACGGGGCACCGTTTTCGCAAGGCAAAGTGATGCCATTTGCCCAAGGCGGGATCGTCAGTACGGCGACGGGCTTCGGGATGCGCGGCGGCATGGGCGTCATGGGCGAGGCGGGGCCTGAAGCGATCATGCCATTGGCGCGTGGACCTGACGGCAAACTCGGCGTTCGGGGCGGTGGCGGCGGGATCAGTGTGGTCATGAATATCTCGACCCCTGATGTGCAGGGGTTCGAGCGCAGTCAAAGCCAGATCGCAGCCCAGTTGTCGCGGGCGTTAAGCAGCGGCACCCGTAACCGATAAAGGATCGCGAAGATGAATTTCCATGACGTCAGGTTTCCACCCTCCTTGAGCTTTGGCTCCGTCGGGGGGCCGCAGCGCCGCACCGACGTGGTCACGCTGGCCAATGGTTTTGAGGAGCGCAACACGCCCTGGGCCCATTCGCGCAGGGTCTATGATGCGGGGTTGGGGATGCGGTCGATGGATGATGTGCAGGCGCTGACGGCGTTCTTCGAGGCGCGGTTGGGCCAGATGTACGGGTTTCGCTGGAAGGACTGGGCCGATTTCAAATCCTGTCGCGCGACCTTGGGGGTTGCTTTCGATGACCAGATCAGTGGCTTTGGCGACGGGTCGCGGACCGCGTTTCAACTGATCAAGACCTATGCGTCGGGGGGGGCACAGATATGACCGACCGATTGCGAAGCCTGTTGCGGGTACGGTGCGCGTCGGGGTGGCGCAGGACGCTTTGCAGGAGGGGATCGATTATCACGTTGATCTCGCGACCGGGGTGATTGCGTTTACCAGCGCCCCTGACAGCGGGCTGGTGGTGTCCGCGGGGTTCGAATTTGACGTGCCAGTGCGCTTTGATACCGACAGGATTCTGGTAAGCGTGGCCAGCTTTCAGGCCGGTCAGGTGCCGAATGTGCCGGTGATCGAGGTGCGGGTATGATGGCCGGGATGGATGCAGCGCTTGCGGCGCATGTGAAGACCGGATTGACAACGCTGTGCCACGCCTGGGCGATTGTGCGCACCGATGGCAAGGTGTTCAGCTTTACCGATCACGATGCGGTACTTTCGTTCGAAGGGCATAGGTTCAGGGCCGACAGCGGGTTGAGTGCGCGTGCAGTGGCGCAATCCACAGGGCTTTCCGTTGACAACACCGAAGCCGTTGGCGCGCTGAGCCATGCGGCGATCCGGGAAGACGAGATCGAACAGGGCCGCTTTGATGGCGCGGAGGTGTTTTGCTGGCGGGTCAACTGGGCGGACGTGGCGCAGCGCAAGCTGCTGTTCCGTGGCACCATCGGCGAGATCCGGCGCGCAGGGGGCGCGTTCCGGGCCGAAATGCGCGCGCTGGCCGAGGCTTTGAACCGCCCGGTGGGCCGTATCTACCAAAAGCCATGCACGGCGGTGCTGGGGGATGCGCGGTGCCAGTTCGATCTGACGCGCGCTGGATATGGTGAGACTGTGGCGGTGGACGAGCAGGAGGAGGGTCGCGTTTTCAGGTGGCTTGAGTTGCCGGGGTATGATGACGGCTGGTTCACGCGCGGTCGACTGGATGTGCTGGAGGGACCGGCCCAAGGTCTGTGGGGCTTGATCAAGCAGGACAGTGTGGTGGATGGTCTGCGCGAGATCACGCTTTGGGAACCGCTCCGGGGTGCGTTGACCGAGGGCCACTTGGTGCGGCTGACGGCGGGGTGCGACAAGCGGATGGAGACTTGTAGGCTCAAGTTCAACAACCTGCTGAACTTTCAGGGCTTTCCCGACCTGCCGAATGAGGATTGGATGATGGCGGTGCCAAAGTCTTCGGGACTTAATGGCGGGGGATCGCTGCGATGACGGCTTTTACGACAGCGATCGTGACCGCCGCACGGGACTGGATCGGCACGCCCTATGTGCACCAGATGTCCGTCAAAGCGGCGGGCTGCGATTGCTTGGGCCTGTTGCGCGGGGTCTGGCGAGAGGTGATCGGCACGGAGCCTGCGGTGATTCCCGCCTATTCGATGGATTGGTCCGAACCCCAAGGGGACGAGCGGCTTTGGCGGGCTGCACTGCTGCATCTGCGTGCAAAACCTTTGGAGAATGAGGAATCTGGCGATGTGTTGCTGTTTCGTATGCGGTCGGGCGCTGTGGCAAAGCATCTGGGTATTCTTGTGCAAACCGGCACAGCGGGGAGTTTCGTCCATTCCTATAGCGGGCATGGGGTGAGCGAGAGCCCCTTGAGCGACCCTTGGCGGCGTCGCGTGGTGGCGCGTTTTGAATTCCCGACGGAGGCTTTCTGATGGCGACAATACTTCTTTCTGCGGCGGGTGCTGCCCTTGGTGGATCGGTCGGGGGCACGCTTGCTGGTTTGTCTTCGGTCGCTGTTGGCCGTGCCGTTGGCGCGACGCTGGGGCGGGCGATTGACCAACGGCTGCTGGGGGACGGCGCACAGGCCGTCGAGACCGGCAAGATTGACCGCTTCCGGCTGACCAACGCGGGCGAAGGCGCTGCGATCACGCAGCTTTACGGGCGCATGCGGCTCGGGGGGCAGGTGATCTGGGCGTCGGACTTTCTTGAGACGGCGACTGTCAGCGGGGGTGGCGGCGGCAAGGGTGCGCCCGCAAAGCCCCAGACCACGGACTACAGCTATGCCGTGAGCCTTGCCATCGCACTGTGCGAGGGAGAGATCACCGGCGTCAGCCGCGTCTGGGCCGATGGCGAGGAAGTGGCGGCGGACGATCTGAACATGAGCGTTTATCGCGGCAGCCCTGACCAGTTGCCGGACCCGACCATTGCCGCGATCGAGGGCGCTGACCGCGTTCCTGCCTATCGCGGCACGGCCTATGTGGTGATGGATGCCTTGCCGCTGGCGCAGTTCGGCAACCGCGTGCCGCAGTTCTCGTTTGAGGTGACGCGCCCAGAAATGGCGGACTCGCCCGAAGGGGACATCAGCGTCTCCCAAACCGTGCGGGGGGTCGCCCTGATCCCCGGGACGGGTGAATATGCGCTTGCGACCACGCCTGTGCATTACGCAGATGGTGCGGGCGGACGCTGGAGCGCGAATGAACATACACCTTCCGGCAAGACGGATTTCAGCACATCGCTTGAGACAATGACGGTCGAGATGCCGGCGCTTGAGGCGGTGTCGCTGGTGGTTTCCTGGTTCGGGGATGACCTGCGCTGCGGGTCTTGCACGGTGCGGCCAAAGGTTGAAAGCAACAGCATTGACGGCGAGAACATGCCGTGGCGTGTATCAACGCTCGGGCGGGGTGCCGCCGAGGTGATTGCACAGGATGCCTGGCGTCCGGTCTATGGCGGAACGCCAGCCGATGCCTCCGTGATCGAAGCCATTCAGGCCATGAACACTGCGGGCAAGGCGGTGATGTTCTATCCCTTCATTCTGATGGATCAGACGGATGGCAATACGTTGCCGGACCCCTATAGCGATCGGTTAAGCCAACCGAAATTGCCGTGGCGGGGCCGTATCACTCTGGCCAAGGCGCCTGGGCAAAGCGGCAGTTCCGACAGGACCGCGCAGGCGGAGAGCGAGGTTGCAGCATTCTTTGGCACGGTGACGGCGGCTGATTTCACCGTCTCACAGGGCAAGGTCAACTATACCGGGCCGGAAGAATGGTCGATGTCGCGTTTTATCCTCCATTACGCGGCGCTGTGTGCCGCTGCGGGTGGAGTGGACGCGTTTTGCATCGGGACCGAGATGCGGGGCCTCACTCAGATCAGAGG
>JAGXHB010000039.1 GCA_024636425.1 Roseobacter sp. | reverse complement strand
GCATTTCGATCATGCCGAGATCGAAGAAGGGCCGATGGGCCATATGGTCGAAGACCGCCATCTGCGCCGCGCCCTGACCGACGCTGTGGAAGGTGCCGACGGGATTACCGTGCTCAACAACGCCGAGGTGGCGGCGCAAACGCCGACCGGATCGGGCATGACCTTGACCCTTGCAAACGGCGAAACCCTGCATGCGCGTCTTTTGGTTGGTGCCGACGGTCGCGGGTCGGGCACGGCAACCCGCGCCGGGATCAAGCGCATCAGTTGGAGCTATGACCAGACCGCCCTGGTCTGCGCCATCTCGCACGAGAAAGATCACGGCGGCGTTGCGCATCAGTTCTTCATGCCGCCGGGTCCGCTTGCGATCCTGCCCCTGACCCGGAACCGGTCCTCTATCGTCTGGAGCGAGACGGCAGCGAACGCCGCCCGCATCCACGCCCTGTCGGACGCAGACTATCTGGAGGTTCTGCGCCCCCGTTTCGGCGATTTTCTGGGCGATATTTCACTGGCGGGCAAGCGCTATACCTATCCGCTGGGGCTGTCGCTGACCCATGCGATGATTGCGGAGCGCGTGGCGCTGCTGGGGGATGCCGCGCATGGCGTGCACCCGATCGCAGGGCAAGGCCTGAACGCCGGACTACGCGATGTCGCGGCCTTGGCCGAAGTGATTGCGGACGCGCGCAGACGGGGGCAGGACATCGGGACACCGACAGTGCTGGACCAGTATCAGGTCTGGCGGCGGTTCGACAACACCGCGTTAGCACTGGCCACCGATAGCTTCAACAGACTGTTTTCAAACGATAATGCCCTTATACGCATCGCCCGAGACATGGGTATGGCCGCGATCAATGCGTTGCCCGGTGCGCGGCGCGGCTTTATCCGCGAAGCGGCTGGCCTGACCGGTGAATTGCCGCGTCTGATGCAGGGTGAACCGCTTTAGCGATCAGTCTATCGTGCGCGCTTCGTCGACCAGCATGACGGGGATACCATTGCGGATCGGATAGGCGAGACCGGCAGCTTTCGACACAAGTTCCTGCCGCTCCGGGTCATAGGCCAAAGTGGTCTGCGTGCGCGGACATACCAATGCCTCAAGCATACGGCGGTCGAACTGGACTTCTTCGCTCAATTCATCATCTCCCCTTCCTGGCCACCGCGCAGGGTGTATTCAATCAGCGTCAACAATGTTTCGCGACGGGTCGACAAGGACGGTGCTTCAAGCAGGGCCTGTTTGTCTTCGTATTCGAAATCCAGCATCATCGAGAGCGAGTTGATCAGCAACTCGTCATCCGCTTCTTTCAGGGTTTCCCAATCGGCGGACAGATTTCGCGCGTCGAAATACCTGCCGAGTGTATCGAGAAACGCCTTGCGGTCGAAGTTGCAGTCGGTCTCGTCCTTGCCAAGATCGCGCTCAAATCCGTCCCACTTCACGTCGCAACGTCGGTAGGGCGTGAAGCCCTCGACTTCCTTGACGACGCGAAACCGGGACACGCCACCCAAGGTGATCATGTAGCGGCCATCTTCGGTTTCGGAAAACTGGGTGATCCGGCCCGCGCATCCGATTGTCTGAAGCCCCGGTCCTTCACGGCCCGGAACGACATTTGGCTGCACCATCCCGATAAGACGACTGTCCGTTTTCAGGGCGTCATTGATCATCTGAAGATAGCGAGGCTCGAAGATATGCAATGGCAGACGTGACCGCGGCAGAAGCAATGCCCCAGCCAGCGGAAAGATCGCGATTGTCTCAGGCAGTTCGGTTTGCTTTATCATGATGCTGTATCTAGCGCGGCCATGGCGTCAGGCAAATATCATGGAACTAAGTTTTCGGCGTCCGTTCAGGGCAATCGGATCGTTGGCTTTAAGTGCATCAAAAATGGTGAAAAGCTGCGTTTTGGCAGCCCCGTCATTCCATTCGCGATCCTTGCCAAACAGCGTCAAAAGCTGATCGACAGCTTCATCGGTCTTGCCATGTGCCAAAAGCGCCTGTGCCAGATCAAAGCGGGCCTGATGGTCGTCCGCGTCCGCGTCAACGGCCGCTTGCAAATCAGCGACCGGACCCGCGTTGGCAGCCTGCCGCGCAAGTTGAAGCTGCGCATGTGCGGCCTCAAGCTCGGGCGCTTTGGAAATTTCGATGGGCGCTCCGTTCAGATGCCCTTCGGCCTGATCCAGCAGATCGAGCGCGATATAGGCCCGCACCATTCCGCCATAAGCCCCCGCGTGGTTGGGCTCTTCGCCCAGAATCGCCGCGAAAGTATCCAGCGCATCCTGCGCAGCACCTTCCGCCAGCATCTCGTCGGCAGCAGCAACGGCCTCGGACAGTTCCTCGCCCGGTGCTTCGCCACCGCCGGCCTTTACCACCCGGTCGATGAATGCCTTGATCTCCGACTGGGGCAGCGCACCTTGAAAGCCGTCAACCGGCTGCCCTTTGAAAAAGGCATAGACGGTGGGGATCGACTGGATCTGCAACTGGCCTGCGATCTGCTGTGCTTCATCCACGTTGATCTTGACCATCTTCACCGCACCCTTGGCACCGCGCACCGCTTCTTCCAACTGCGGGCCAAGCGTTTTGCAGGGGCCACACCAAGGTGCCCAGAAATCGACGATAATCGGAACGGTTTGCGATGCCTCGACGACATCGGCCATGAAGGTTGCTTCGGTTCCGTCCTTGATCAGGTCAGCATCAGGGGCGGCGGAAAGGTTCAAATCCATCATATCAATGTCCTTGCTTTGAGTTGCCCTTTATATGTGGGGCGTCATTCGGGAATTAAAGGTCGAAGGTCGCAAAGACCGGCGCGTGATCACTGGGTTTCTCCCAACCTCGGGCATCCCGAAGGATGTGGCTGGAGTGAGCAGCGTTCGAAATATCCGGCGTGGCCCAGATGTGATCAAGCCGCCGTCCTTTGTCTGCCGCGTCCCAATCCTTGGCCCTGTACGACCACCAGCTATAAAGATTGCCTTCGGGAATATCCTGCCGGGTGATGTCGACCCAGTTGCCTGCATCCTGCGTCTCGGCCAGCTTCTCGACTTCAATGGGGGTGTGGCTGACGACCTTGAGCAGTTGCTTGTGGCCCCAGACGTCATCCTCTCGCGGCGCGATGTTCAGATCACCGACAAGGATCGACTTTTCAGGTTTTTCACTCTGAAACCAGTCGCGCATCCCGGCAAGATAATCAAGCTTCTGACCAAATTTCACGTTCACCTCGCGGTCGGGCACATCGCCACCTGCGGGTACGTAAAAGTTATGGATCGTCACGCCATTCTCGAGTTTTGCCGCGATGTGGCGCGCATGCCCCAGAATGGCAAAGTCCTGATCGCCCGCGTCTTGCAACGGCAACCGCGACAGGATTGCGACACCGTTGTAGCCTTTTTGACCACGAGCAACCATGTGGGTGTAACCTGCCGCCCTGAACGCTTCGGTCGGAATTTTGTCGACAGGGCTTTTGCATTCCTGAAGACAAAGGACATCCGGGCCATGTTCCGCCAGCAGTTTCAGCACCAGGGGTTCGCGCAGCCGAACCGAGTTGATGTTCCATGTCGCAAGCGAGAATGACATTGATAAGGCCCCTTCATCAGATCGCGCGCACCCTAGCCCGAAACCTCACGCACCCGCCATGCCCAAATCAATTTTTAGCGAGACAAAAAAAATGGCCGGGCCCAAAGGCCCGGCCAAGTCCAACAGGGAGGTATGTGTCATTTCCCGGACACAAACTTCGGGTTCAAACCGAATGGCAAGTCATGAAAACCTCGCCGTTCAAAGAATTAACGACGTTAGAAGATTAAAGTTCCAGATTTATGACACTAATCTGTAACCGCCTGATTCTGTTACAAGAAGTCGCGCGTTCGAAGGGTCGGGTTCGATCTTTTGCCGCAGTCGGTAGATGTGTGTTTCCAAGGTATGCGTGGTCACGCCCGCGTTATATCCCCAGACCTCGTGCAGCAGCGTGTCACGCGGGACAACGCCGGCGGCAGAACGGTACAGGAACTTGAGGATGTTCGTTTCCTTCTCGGTCAGGCGGATTTTCCGGTCATCTTCGGTCACCAGCATCTTCGCGGACGGCTTGAAGGTATAGGGGCCAAGCTGAAAGATCGCTTCCTCTGATTGCTCATGCTGGCGCAACTGCGCGCGAATACGTGCCAGAAGCACCGGAAACTTGAAGGGCTTGGTGACATAGTCATTTGCCCCTGCATCCAGTCCCATGATGGTGTCTGCGTCCGAATCGTGCCCGGTTAGCATCACGATCGGGCTCTTGACGCCGAGGTCGCGCAGTTCACGGCAAAGATCTCTCCCGTCCGTATCAGGCAAACCGACATCCAGGATGACCAGATCGTACAACGCTTCGTTGGCCTTTGTCTTGGCGTCAGCCCCGTTGGCGGCTTCGAAGACATCAAAATCTTCGGTTAGCAAAAGCTGTTCGCTCAGCGCCTCGCGCAGGTCGTCGTCATCATCAACAAGCAAGATCTTCTTCAACTGGCCCATACTCATAATCCTCTTTCAATGTCATAGAGGTGTGTTCACGATACTGTGCGCACAAGGGATGCTGCAATTTATTCACAGGAGCGTGCATAAATCGCGGTGAATGTTTCACTTCCCGCTCATCTGACCTAGTTAATCACGTAGAACGTTAGCGAAAGTTTTCAAAGCCATGGCATTTGCTCCAGATATCATTGAACAACTGGCCCGCGCCCGTGCCGATTTGCGTATGGGCGTGCCAATCATCATCTCGGGATCACGGCCTGTTCTGGTCCTCGCGGCAGAGACGTTGACGGCGCAACGCCTGACCGACCTGCTGGCGCTTGGTGGCGACCCCGTGCTTGCGATCACCGCACGCCGCGCGCAGACATTGAAAGCCCGCGCCTATGACGGAGATCTCGCACGGGTCATCTTGCCAGAAGATGCGACGCCCCGGTGGGTCCAGTCGGTCGCCGACCCCGCCGACGATTTGCGCAGCCCTATGAAAGGCCCGCTGTCTTGCGCGCGCGGCGGCGATGCTGTCCCCCATGGTGCCGCATTGCAACTGGTGAAATCCGCGCGCCTTCTGCCAGCGGCCTTGGTTCTGGCCCTTGAAGACGGTGATGCCTTTGCCCGCAAGCATGCGCTCACCACGATTGATCTGGACGCCGCACTGCAAACCTTGGCGGCACGCAGCCCACTCTATCCGGTCGTCAACGCAAGGCTCCCGATGGAGGTGTCAGAGGCGGGTCGCCTGCATATCTTCCGCCCTGATGACGGCGGCGAGGAACATTGCGCTATCGAAATCGGCCGCCCCGACCGGAGCAAACCGCTGCTGACGCGCCTTCATTCGGCGTGCTTTACCGGCGACCTGATGGGCAGCCTGAAATGCGATTGCGGCCCGCAACTGCGCGCCGCCCTTGCCCAGATGGGGGCCGAGGGGCACGGCGTTCTTCTATACCTCAATCAGGAGGGGCGCGGGATCGGGCTTGCCAACAAGATGCGCGCCTATTCCCTGCAGGATCAAGGGTTCGATACCGTCGAGGCGAACCACCGCTTGGGGTTCGAGGATGACGAGCGTGACTTCCGCATCGGGTCCGACATCCTTAAATCCATGGGCTTTTCGACTGTCCGGCTGTTGACCAACAACCCGCGGAAGGTCGCCATGATGGAGGCCAGCGGCATCAAGGTCGCTGAACGTGTCGGGCTGAAGGTGGGCGAAAACCGCCATAACACGGCCTATCTGGCGACAAAGGCGTCAAAATCGGGCCACCTGCTGTGACACCGGACGATATGGTGCTGACCCCGATGGGGCTGCGCTTTCAAGGGCAGCTCTATCCCTGCACCATCGGCAAGACCGGCACCAGCGCCCGCAAGAAGGAAGGCGATGGCGCGACACCCGTCGGGGTCCATCGCATCGTCGGGATGCTTTACCGGCCTGACCGCATCGCGCGCCCGGCGGAGTGGGCCAAGCCGATCGGCCCGCCTGATCTGTGGTCAGATGACAGCCATGACGACGATTACAACATGATGGTCCGCGCACCCTACCCGCATAGTCATGAGCGACTGCGGCGCGCTGATCCGCTCTATGATCTGGTGATCCTGACGGACTGGAACTGGCCCTATGCGGTCAAGGGGCGGGGGTCAGCGATATTCATCCACCAGTTTCGCCGCCCCGGCTATCCAACCGAGGGGTGCATCGCCTTATCCCGCAAGCACCTTCACGCCATCGCGCCAAGGATCCGGTTTTGGACCCGTCTGATCGTGGCTTAGCTTCTACGACGCGACCCGGTCTCCGAAAATTGCTGACCCCACGCGCACGTGGGTCGCGCCAAGGGCAATCGCCTTTTCGAAATCACTGCTCATGCCCATCGACAACCCTTCAAGCCCGTTCCGCGCGGCGATCTTGCCCAGCAAGGCAAAGTGCAGCGACGCTTCCTCGTCCACGGGCGGTATGCACATCAGGCCACGAACCGGCAGGTCAAGCGCCTGACATTCCTTGATAAAAGCATCAGCATCGGCGGGCAGAACACCCGCCTTCTGATCCTCTTCGCCGGTGTTGACCTGAATGAACATGTCGGGGCAGCGTCCGACTTCATGCGCTAGCCGGGCAAAGGTTGCGGCCAGCTTGGGCCGGTCGAGCGTGTGAATGACGTCAAAAAGCTCCATCGCGGGGCGCGCCTTGTTGCTTTGCAGCGGGCCGATCAGATGAAGATGAACGTTGTCAAAGCGCTGCTTGAAGGCGGGCCATTTGCCTTCGGCCTCTTGCACACGGTTTTCGCCAAAGCAGCGGTGCCCCTGCTCCAGCACATCCTGCACCCGCGCATCCGGCTGAACCTTGCTGACCGCGATCAGGGTCACGCTGCCCGCCCTGCGACCTGCGTTTTCTTCGGCTTTGGTGATGCGGGAAGTGATGTCTTGCAAGCTCATGATCCGGCCCTTGTGGTTGAGATCGCACAGAACAACAGCTTGGCACAAAAGAAAAGGGGCAGACCAATGGCCTGCCCCTCTTTTTAGACTGTTTCGTTCAACTTAGAAGTTGAAGCGAACACCCAGTTCGGCGTTTATCGCGCCAGTTCCGCGGTTCGCAATACCACCGCGCAGCGATGTGCCGCCGCCCAGATCGTGGTTGAAGTCAACGCCGTACGATGTTTCAGCGAAGTAATCCGCATCAGCAACGTAGACTTCCATGTCTGTTGCTGCGCCGATGTCGAAGCGCGCTGCCAAAGCATAGTGATCGCCACCTGTTGTACCAACGCCTGTGTCGTCACCGTTTTTCGCGTAAGCAAGGGAAACGAACGCTGGACCAAAGCTGCCGGATGCGGACAGAGCGTACTCAGTGTCATCAGCAAAATCTGAATCCTGCAGACCCAATGCAAAGGTGTAGCCGGAGAAGGTGTACGAACCGACAGCAGCAACGCGGTCATTTACGTCGGAAGCGGACACGTGCACTTTGAAATCACCCATGGAGTAGATGACTTCGACGCCGTTTTGGCCAGCAGCACCGTTACCATCGGAGTCGTATGCATCACCACGGAAGTTGTAAGTAACGTAGTCATAGCCCAAGCCGGTCAAACCAAGATCAATGTCGTATTGACCTGGCATGAATTCCAGAGCGCCATAGATGTTGCCAACGCCAACTTCGAGACCGCCGGAACGCGCGAAATAGCGCACGCCGTTGATGCCTGTTTCTTGACGACCGCGGAAGTCTACGTCGCCGTCGCCGTCAGCATCGATACCAACACCACCGGTTGTCGTACCGTCTGCGGAACCGTCGTTGTCCTGCTGGATACGAACGCGTGCACCGAATGTTACGCCCATGTCGGACTCGGCTGTCGCGTCGATTTGCAGACGGAAACGGCTTGTAACGTCTGTTGTCGAGTCACCTACAACTGGATCGGTATATGCAACACCAAAGCGACCGTAGCCGCCGAATGTAACGTCTGCTGCTGCAACGCCGGCGGTCGCAACCAGAGCCGTTGTAGCGAAGAGAACTTTTTTCATGAGTTTTCCCTCGGTTTGAATT
>JAGXHB010000264.1 GCA_024636425.1 Roseobacter sp. | reverse complement strand
GACCAAGGGCGGGCCCGTCACGCCCCTGCATCCCGGCGATGTGGTCTGGTTCGCGCCCGGCGAAAAGCACTGGCACGGGGCTGCCCCTGATTGCGCCATGACCCACATCGCCCTGCAAGAGGTGCTGGACGGCAAGGCGGTCGATTGGATGGAGCATGTCACGGATGCGGAATATACCGCTCAGACGTAGCCCCGCCACCAGAGAAAGAAGATAAAGGCGACCACAACGAGCAGCAAATTTGCGGCTATGGTTCCCGCAAGGCCCAAAAGTTGACCCTTGCGTTCTTCGCCCCTGTCGATACCGCGCAAATGCGTGATCACTTCGTCAAAGGCAGCCTGCACCCTGTCGCCGTCAAGCCGTCGCGCCATCTTGGGGTTGCGCGCAAGAAACTCCGCCTCGGCCAATGCCGCGCCGTGCTTGCGGACACGCGCCGGCAGACGCCGCCCGGACCGGCGCAACGCATGACCCAGATCACGCCCCTGCACACCCAGTCTGGCCTGGATCTCGCGCCTGACAATCAGTACCTTGGATTGAATATCGTTCTGGTCCAGCATAAGGGCAGTCTAAACCCTCTGGCCTATCTGCCGCAATGATCCTAGTTTCGCCAACATGTTGAATTACACCGAATATGGCAGCGCCACCGATGCGCCTTCGCTTCTGATCGTCCACGGCCTCTATGGGTCTGGCAGAAACTGGGGTGTCATCGCCAAGCGCCTGTCCGATACCCGCAAGGTTATCACCGTGGACATGCGCAACCACGGCGACAGCCCGCGCGCGACAAGCCAAAGCTATCCTGACATGGCCGATGATCTGGCCGGGGTCATCCGCCACCTTGGCGGCCCGATGGATGTCTGCGGGCATTCGATGGGGGGCAAAGCGGCCATGGTGCTGGCGCTGCAGAACCCCGATCTCGTAAGCCGCCTGATCGTCGCAGACATAGCCCCTGTCCCTTATGATCACAGCCAGCTTGAATATATCGATGCGATGCGCACAGTGGATCTGACGACACTGACCCGCCGTTCGGATGCACAAGAACAGCTTGCAGCCGCGGGCATTGATCCCGCCCTGCAAGGCTTTTTCACCCAGTCGCTGGATGTCGCTACAAAAAGCTGGAAGCTCAACCTTGATGTGCTTGAAGCCGAAATGCACAAGATCGTCGGCTGGCCCGAGGATGTGACCGGCCCCTTTGACGGCCCGACCTTCTTTTTGTCGGGAGGTGCGTCGCATTATGTGCAACCGGAGCACCGACCTGTCATCAAGGCACTGTTCCCCAACGCCTTTTTCGCCAAGCTGCCGGGTGTCGGTCACTGGCTTCACGCTGAAAACCCCCTGGATTTCGAAGCATCGGTTCGGGCGTTTCTGAACCAGACCTAAGAAACCGACATTTCCTCAAGGGATGCTGTGCAATCTAGGACCAAAGTAGGCCCGATATCGGCGGGGCACGGTCATACCACCTGGCCCTTGACGGGCGACGTTTCCTGAACCCTTTCCGGGCAAAACCTTTCCCTCTTCTCTGGCGCTGAAATATCCTGGGATTTGGGGCAGCGCCCCAATCGGGTGCCCCGCAAAATGACACCACGTGAAAGAGTCAGCCCTTCCCTCTTGCACCTCTCCCCCCAAGGCCTATAACGCGGAGAATTTGCAAACACCCGGGGGCCTCCGACCATGCCGAAAAGAACCGATATCAAGTCGATCATGATCATTGGTGCGGGGCCCATCGTGATTGGCCAGGCCTGCGAATTCGACTATTCCGGTGCCCAAGCCTGCAAGGCTTTGAAGGAAGAAGGCTACCGGGTCATCCTCGTCAACTCCAACCCCGCGACGATCATGACCGATCCGGGAATGGCAGACGCGACCTATATCGAACCGATCACGCCCGAGATCGTGGCCAAGATCATCGAAAAGGAACGTCCCGACGCGCTGCTGCCCACGATGGGCGGCCAGACCGGGCTGAACACCTCTCTGGCGCTCAAAGAAATGGGCGTGCTCGCGAAATACGGCGTCGAGATGATCGGGGCCAAGCGTGAAGCCATTGAAATGGCCGAAGACCGCAAGCTTTTCCGCGAGGCGATGGACCGCTTGGGCATCGAAAACCCCAAGGCGACGATCGTGACCGCGCCAAAGGCTGCGAATGGTAAGAAAGATCTCGCAGCCGGTGTGGCGATTGCCCTTGAGGCGCTTGAGTATGTCGGGCTCCCCGCGATCATCCGCCCCGCCTTTACCATGGGCGGCACCGGCGGCGGTGTGGCGTATAACCGCGATGATTATGAATTCTTCTGCCGCTCGGGCATGGATGCGTCCCCCATGGGTCAGATCCTGATCGACGAAAGCCTTCTGGGCTGGAAGGAGTTCGAGATGGAGGTCGTGCGCGACAGCGCCGACAACGCAATCATCGTCTGCTCCATCGAAAACGTGGACCCGATGGGCGTCCACACAGGCGACAGCATCACCGTGGCCCCCGCCCTGACCTTGACCGACAAGGAATACCAGATCATGCGCAACCACTCGATCGCGGTGCTGCGCGAGATCGGCGTGGAAACCGGCGGATCGAACGTGCAGTGGGCGGTGAACCCCGAAGACGGCCGCATGGTCGTGATCGAAATGAACCCGCGCGTGTCGCGGTCCTCTGCGCTGGCGTCCAAGGCCACGGGTTTCCCGATTGCCAAGATCGCCGCCAAACTTGCCGTGGGCTTCACGCTGGACGAGCTGGACAACGACATCACCGGCGTCACCCCCGCGAGCTTTGAGCCGACGATCGACTATGTCGTCACCAAGATCCCGAAGTTTGCCTTTGAAAAATTCCCCGGCTCCGAACCGTATCTGACCACCGCGATGAAGTCTGTCGGCGAAGCGATGGCGATTGGCCGCACGATCCACGAATCCCTGCAAAAGGCGCTGGCCTCGATGGAATCCGGTCTGACCGGCTTTGACGAAATCGACATCCCCGGTGCGCCGGACCAAGCCGCGCTGATCAAGGCGATCAGCAAGCAGACCCCGGACCGGATGCGCACGATAGCGCAGGCGATGCGGCACGGCATGTCAGACGTCGATATTCACGGCGTGACCATGTTCGACCCTTGGTTTCTGGCGCGCATCCGCGAAATCGTGGACGCAGAAAACGAAGTGCGCAAATCGGGTCTCCCCATGACCGAAGAGGGCCTGCGCAAGCTCAAGATGATGGGTTTTACCGACGCGCGCCTTGCCATGTTGACGGGGCGCGAGGAAGACAATGTGCGCCGCGCGCGTCTGAACCTTGGCGTGAAGGCCGTGTTCAAACGCATTGATACCTGTGCCGCCGAATTCGAAGCGCAGACGCCCTACATGTATTCCACCTACGAGGCTCCCGCCTTTGGCGAGGTCGAATGCGAAGCGCGTCCGTCCGACCGCAAGAAGGTCGTCATCTTGGGCGGTGGTCCGAACCGGATCGGCCAGGGGATCGAGTTCGATTACTGCTGCTGCCACGCCTGCTATGCGCTGACGGATGCGGGCTATGAAACCATTATGGTCAACTGTAACCCCGAAACCGTGTCGACCGATTATGACACCTCCGACCGTCTGTATTTCGAGCCGCTGACCTTCGAGCATGTCATGGAAATCATGCGGGTCGAGCAGGAGAACGGCACGCTTCACGGTGTGATCGTTCAGTTCGGCGGCCAGACCCCGCTCAAGATCGCGCAAGCGCTGCAAGACGCAGGTATCCCGATCCTCGGCACCACGCCCGACATGATCGACCTCGCTGAAGACCGCGAGCGGTTCCAGCAGCTTGTCCAGTCGCTCGGCCTGAAGCAGCCGCATAACGGTATCGCCCATTCCGACGCCGAAGCGCTTGAAATCGCTGCCGAGATCGGCTTCCCCCTCGTGATCCGCCCGTCCTATGTTCTGGGCGGTCGCGCGATGGAGATCGTGCGCGATCACGCCAGCCTCGAGCGGTATATCCGCGAAGCTGTCGTCGTTTCGGGCAAAAGCCCCGTGCTGCTCGACCACTACCTGTCCGGCGCGGTCGAGCTTGATGTCGACGCGCTATGCGATGGCAAAGATGTCCATGTCGCAGGCATCATGCAGCACATCGAAGAGGCCGGCGTCCATTCGGGCGACAGTGCTTGCTCCCTGCCGCCCTATTCCCTGTCCCGCGAGATCATCGCCGAGGTCGAAAAACAGACCAAGGCACTTGCGCTGGCGTTGAACGTCGTCGGCCTGATGAATATCCAGTTCGCGATCAAGGACGGCGAAATCTACCTGATCGAGGTCAACCCCCGCGCCTCCCGCACCGTGCCATTTGTGGCCAAAGCGACGGACAGCGCCATCGCGTCCATTGCTGCGCGCATCATGGCGGGCGAGCCGCTGTCGAACTTCCCGCTGCGCCCCCCCTATGACGCAGATGCCGCCTATGACGACGTGCTGCCGCTTGGTGACCCGATGACGCTGGCCGATCCCAACATGCCTTGGTTCTCGGTCAAGGAAGCGGTACTGCCCTTCGCCCGATTCCCCGGTGTGGACACGCTGCTGGGGCCGGAAATGCGCTCCACCGGCGAGGTCATGGGCTGGGACCGCGATTTCCCGCGTGCGTTCCTCAAGGCGCAGATGGGCGCGGGCAATCCGCTCCCGCGCGAGGGCTGCGCGTTCTTGTCGATCAAGGACATGGACAAAAGCGACGACATGCTGACCGCTGCGCGGATCCTGCTCGAGCAGAATTTCACCATCGTTGCCACCCGTGGTACCGCCGACTGGCTGACCTCGCATGACATCGCCTGCAAGATCGTGAACAAGGTCTACGAAGGCCGCCCCGACATCACCGACATGATGAAGGACGGGTCGATCCATTTGGTGATGAACACCACCGAAGGTACGCAGGCGGTCGAGGACAGCAAGTCCATCCGCTCCATCGCACTTTATGACAAGATCCCGTATTTCACGACCGCCGCAGGGGCGTATGCGGCCGCTTTGGCAATCAAGGCGCAGGCCGAGGATGAAATCGGCGTAAAGTCCCTGCAGGGGTAAATTTAGACGGCAGCGCCATAAAATGAGGCGCTGCCTTGACCTTCTTCCCCATTTTTGACCTTATTCGGGAACGCTAAAAAAGGGTTACTCATGTACACGCCAGCCATTACGGGTAGCGGCATTTTTACGCCGGATCAGGTCATCACCAACGCCGAGCTGGTGAAAGCATTCAATGCCTATGCCGATCTTTATAACGCCGAACATGCGGCGGAAATCGCTGCGGGCGCGGTGCAGGCGAAAGACCATTCCTCGGAAAAGTTCATCGTCAAGGCGTCCGGCATCGAACAGCGCTATGTGATGGACAAGACGGGTATTCTGGACCCCCATGTCATGCATCCGCTGCTGCGCCAGCGCAGTGACGACGAACCCAGCATCATGGCCGAGATGGCACTGGATGCTGCCCATAAGGCGCTGGCTGATGCGGGCAAGACGGCGGCGAATGTCGATGCGGTGATCTGTGCCGCGTCCAATCTGGAACGCGCCTATCCTGCCGTGGCGATCGAAATACAGGATCTGTTGGAAATCAACGGCTTCGCGTTTGACATGAATGTGGCCTGTTCGTCTGCAACCTTTGGTATTCAGGCCGCCGCCGATATGATCCGGTCAGGGTCGATCCGGTCGGCCTTGGTCGTTAATCCCGAAATTTGCTCGGCCCATCTGGAATGGCGCGACCGAGATTGCCATTTCATCTTTGGCGATGTGGCGACCGCTGTTTTGATCGAACGGATCGAGGATGCATCGGGCCCCTGTTTCGAAATCAAATCAACACGTTGTGCCACGCAATTTTCAAACAACATCAGGAACAACAATGGTTTTCTGCGGCGCTCCCGTCCCGACGGTGTGGCCGACCGGCGCGACATGCAGTTCATGCAGAACGGGCGCAAGGTGTTCAAGGAAGTGCTGCCTATGGTAAGCGAACATATCGCCAATCATATGAACGAAGAAGGCGTGCAAGCCGCTGATCTCAAACGGGTTTGGCTGCATCAAGCGAACAAGTCGATGAACGATTTCATCGGCCGCAAGGTGCTGGGCCGGGAACCTGAGCCCGGCGAACAGCCCAACATCCTGCAGGACTATGCCAATACATCCTCCGCCGGATCAATTATTGCATTTTCAAAGTATTCCAACGACTTGCAGGATGGCGCTATAGGATTGATATGTTCCTTCGGGGCGGGCTATTCCGTTGGTTCGGTACTTATCAAACGCCACGGCTGACCGCTTGCGGCAGTGTGAAACGCAGCGAAACAAGTCTTTAAAAAACGTTAAACCGAGCTTGATGGCGCGGCACCGCTGACTGTAAACAGAGCCATGGCAAAGCTGTATTTTCACTACTCAACCATGAACGCAGGCAAATCCACGGTGCTGCTGCAAGCCGCGCATAATTACGTGGAACGCGGCATGGTACCCTATCTGATCACCGCGCAATTCGACAACCGCGCCGGTGAAGGCCGCATCGCGTCGCGCATCGGCATCGGCCAGGAAGCCGACACTTTCGGCCCCGGTGAAGATCTGTTCGCCAAGATTGAAGGTCGTCTGAAATCAGGGCCTTGCGCGTGCATCTTCATCG
>JAGXHB010000263.1 GCA_024636425.1 Roseobacter sp. | reverse complement strand
GCCATGGCCAAGCCAGTGCTCAGCGTCAGTGCTGCGGTCGCAAGAAGTAGTTTTTTCATTGTGAAGTCTCCCAACTTTTTCGGTTTCACTCGTTCTTGTTCACGTTGCGTGGGTTGCGGATAGAAACCCGCGCAGCCGTTCTGATTTGGGTGCGCCGAACAGTTGATCCGGCGCCCCTTGTTCTTCGATCAGACCCTGATGCAGAAACACGACGTGATCGGACACGTCGGCGGCCAGCTTCATGTCATGGGTCACGATCATCATGGTGCGCCCTTCGGTGGCCAGATCCTTGATCACCTTGATGACTTCCTGCTCCAGCTCCGGGTCAAGTGCCGACGTGGGTTCATCAAACAGCAAGGCTTCGGGTTCCATGCACAGCGCACGTGCGATGGCGGCCCGCTGTTGCTGTCCGCCGGATAGTTGTGCGGGAAAGACATCGCATTTATCGCCGATGCCGACTTTGTCGAGGTATCCGCGTGCGGCCTGTTCCACCTCTGCCCGGTCGCGGCGCAGCACGGTCAGCGGCGCTTCCATCACATTTTGCAGGATGGTCATATGCGCCCAAAGATTGAACTGCTGGAATACCATCGACAGATTGGTGCGGATGCGCAAAACCTGTTTGGCGTCGGCAGGGCGGCGTTGATGCCCCTGACCTTTCCAGCTGACGTTTTCCCCGTTGAAGATCAGATCGCCCTGCTGGCTGTCCTCAAGCAGGTTGCAACACCGCAGCAGCGTCGATTTACCCGAGCCGGACGACCCGATCAGCGATATCACATGCCCGCGGGGGGCATTGAGCGACACACCCTTGAGCACCTCCAGGCTGCCATAGGCTTTGTGGAGGTTGCTGATCTCGATAACAGGGGTTTCGTGTGTCACGCAGGATCCTTGGGCCGTGGGTTCCGGAGATTTAAGGTGACTCTGAACAGGTTTTGCAATCCAGAACTTGGATTTAGCCTAAATAAAAGGCATTGACCCCGCGGAAACTGTAGCCTTTGCGCTAAAATCAGGCGCTGTCTTCGATGCGTTTGCGCACGATGGCACTGTCCGTGTCGGTCACGCCCAGAAGGTTGGCAACCAGCCGCAAAAGCGCGTTTTCCTCGTCCGAGCGCATGCCATCGGCCAGCACCACCTGCCACAACGCTTCGATCACGCCAAGGCGCGCGTCATAGGGAACGGCGTCCTTGATCGCGCGGGTGAAACGGACAGTGTCGGGGGCTTCCTTCTCAAGCTCTTCGGCATCGGCGCGCAGATCGGCAGCGCCAGCCGCGTCAAGCCCGTAGCGTCTGGCGGTGATCTGGTCGATGCGGGACTTTTCCGACGGGGCATAGTGGTTGTCGGATTTTGCGATACGCACCAAAAGGGCGGTCAATGCCAGACGCGCATCGGCATCAGGCAATTGGGCGGGATCGGGCTGGGTCAGCCGCTTGAGAAAATCTGCAAACATGGCGGAGGATATAGAGCGCCTTGTGCCAAAGGCCAAGGCTACTTTCCGCGCAGGGCGTTCTCGCGGGCGGCGGTCATATCGGCATCGGTCAACCCAAGGGCGGTTTCAATCGCCAGAAGCTGGATTTCCTCGTCCTCGCCGCGGCCCCCATCGGCCAATGCCACCGACCACATCGCATCGCCAAGCGCCTTGCGGTCGGCATAGGCCACTTCGTCACGCAAAAGCCGTGCAAACTCCGGCGTGCCAGGGGCGTGCCGCTCCAGTGCTTCGCAGGTTGCGCGCAATTTAGCGGCTTCCAGCGGCTTGAGGTTGAACGTGCGGGAAAGGATCCTGTCGATCTGTCCGACCTCTTCGGCGCGGTAGGTGCGATCTGCCATTGCCACACGCACCAGCAGCGCCCCGAGGGCAAGCTGCGGCGTAGGCTGGGGCAGGGGTTTGGGGTCAGGCTTGCGACTGGGAAAAAGACGATCAAACATTTAACACGAGAATCCTTGGAGACGGGTACAGATTAACACGAACTCTGTGGGGCCGTTCCCCCCAATACGCTAAATGTGGTGCAGTGATGCAAAAAGAGCGCAAGCCAAGGGGTCAGGGTGCATAGCCTTCCACAATCACCAGATTGCCGTCCGAGACGCTGGCGCGGATGTCCTTGGCGGCCTGATATCCTTCGCTTTCATAGCAGGCGACGGCGTCGGCAAGGCTCGCAAACTCGATGACAACGATGCGCGGGTGTGACGTGCCTTCGCGGATGTCAGGTGCCGCGCCGCGCACCAGAAACTTCGCCCCGAAGTCGGCAAAGGGTTTCGCATTGGCCGTGCGGTATTTTTCATAAACGGCGGCGTCATGCACATCGACGTTGGCGATCCAGTAACCTTTCGGCATGGGGGTATCCTTATCTGGGCAGGGTTTTGAATTTGGCCGCCAGCCTGGCCGCTTCCTGCGCCAGCCCGTAGGGCGGATTGATCACGAAAAGCCCAGAGCCGGTCATGCCGTGGCCGGGACGGGCAGGGGCAAAGCCGACCTCGTGGCGCAAGGCGTCCGGATGTGCGCCCATCAGCGCAGACAACATGGGCTGATGGGCCTTGCTGGTCAGGATCGGATACCAAAGGACGATGATGCCGACATTCCACGCCTTTGCCAGCTTGCCGATGTGGCGCGGAATATCGACATAATCCGTCTTGATCTCGAAGCTGGGGTCGATCAGCATCAGGCCGCGTCGCGGCGTGGGGGGCGTCAGGGCAAAGGCCATCTCGAACCCGTCGCGGTAATGACATTTGGCATCATAGGGCGACATCGCCAGATCAAGCGCGCTATGCTCGCCGGGATGCAACTCCGCCAGATGGATGCTGTCGGTGTCGCGTAAAAGCTTGGCCGCCAGCAGGGGAGATCCGGGGTACGCGTCGCGCCCCTGTTCGGCGGCAACAGCATCCAGCACCTGTGCATAAGGATGATCGGCCCCGAACCAGCCGCGCGCACGTCCGATTCCCTGCACGGCCTCGCCGGTTTTTTGGGCATAGGCATCCGACAGGTCGTAAAGCGCGCGTCCGGCGTGGGTTTCCAGATAGCTGAGCGGTTTGTCCTTGCGCGTAAGATACTCCAGCATCCACGCAAGCAGGCTGTGCTTGTGCACATCCGCCAGATTACCGGCGTGATATATATGTTGATAGCTCAGCATGGGGACGTCGCCTTTGCGGGAGGGTCAGACGAGACGTGACATTTCCTTGGCCGCGCGCACGAAATCCTTGAAGAGCGGATGCGGATCAAAGGGTTTCGACTTCAGCTCGGGGTGGAACTGGACGCCGATGAACCACGGATGATCGGCCCATTCCACGATCTCGGGCAGCTTGCCGTCGGGCGACATGCCCGAGAAACACAGCCCCACCTTCTCAAGCTGGTCGCGGTAGGCGGTATCGACCTCGTAGCGATGGCGGTGGCGTTCGTCGATTGCGGTCGTGCCATAGATCCTTGCGACGTTCGATCCGTCTTTCAGCGTGGCATCATAGGCGCCGAGCCGCATTGTGCCGCCCTTGTCGTCGTCAACCTTGCGTTCGACCTTGTGATTGCCCTGCACCCATTCCTTGAGATGATAGACAACCGGTTCAAACCGCTTCTTGCCGGTGGATTCGTGGTCGAATTCCTCGGATCCGGCGGTGGTCAGGCCGGCGACATTGCGCGCCGCCTCAATGACGGCCATCTGCATGCCCAGACAGATCCCCAGATAAGGCACCTTGTGTTCGCGGGCATATTGCGCGGCCTTGATCTTGCCCTCGGTGCCGCGTTCGCCAAAACCGCCGGGCACCAGAATGGCGTGGAACCCTTCAAGATGTGCTGCGACGTCTTCGGACGTGTCAAAAATCTCGGCATCGACCCATTCGATCTTGACCTTGACCCGATTGGCCATGCCGCCATGCGTCAGCGCTTCGGCGATGGATTTATAGGCGTCCTCAAGCTGGGTGTACTTGCCCACAATGGCGACACTGACCTCGCCTTCGGGGTTGTGGACGCGGTCGGAAACATCGCGCCAGACCGACAATTCGGGTTTCGGCGCGGGCGAGATCTGGAACGCGTCCAGCACCGCCTGATCCAGCCCCTGATCGTGATAGGCCAGCGGCGCGTCATAGATCGTCTTCAGATCATAGGCGGCCACAACGGCTTCTTTGCGGACGTTGCAGAAAAGCGCGATCTTCTCGCGTTCCTTTTCGGGGATCGGATGCTCGGACCGGCACACCAGAATATCCGGCGCGATCCCGATGCTTTGCAGTTCCTTGACCGAGTGCTGGGTCGGCTTCGTCTTCAACTCGCCACTGGCCGCCAGATAGGGCAGCAGCGTGAGATGCATGAAAATGCACTGGCCACGGGGCTTGTCGTGACTGAACTGGCGGATCGCCTCGAAGAAGGGCAGACCTTCGATGTCGCCCACGGTGCCGCCGATTTCACAGAGCATGAAATCGACCTCGTCGTCGCCGATATGCAGGAAATCCTTGATCTCGTTGGTGACGTGGGGGATCACCTGAATGGTTTTGCCCAGATAATCGCCGCGCCGTTCCTTTTCCAGAACGGTGGAATAGACCCGGCCCGAACTGATCGAATCCGTCTTGCGCGCCGCAACTCCGGTAAAGCGTTCGTAATGCCCCAGATCCAGATCGGTCTCGGCACCGTCATCTGTCACGAACACTTCGCCATGTTCGAACGGGGACATCGTGCCGGGATCAACGTTGAGATAGGGGTCAAGTTTGCGCAGCCGGACCGAAAAGCCGCGCGCCTGCAAAAGGGCCCCCAAAGCCGCCGAGGCAAGACCCTTGCCAAGGCTGGAAACCACACCGCCGGTGATGAAAATATAGCGTGCCATGTGATCGAAGGCTCCCCGTGAAAGTCAGATTTGATGCGGCAAAAACCAAGGCATCGCGCTGCAGAAAACCGCAGCACCACGGGACTTAAGCCTAACAGGATTCGGTTGGTCTAGGCAAGGCCAGACCGCAACATACTGTTGCTAAACATGGCCAAACCTCAAGTTGTTGTGGAGGCTGGATTAATCAGCCGTCGGAACCTGTGGTGTGTTGTCAGCCGGGCCGGGGGGCAGCAGGCTGTCGTCTGCGGGCAGGTTCGACGAGGGGGTGTCGTTCAGCGCGGGCGGGGTCGTGCCCAGCCGGTCGATGACGGAAGATCCGGCCGACTGCTCTGCTGCGATGATCGTCAACGTGATCGACGTGATGATGAACGCGATCGCGAGAACCCATGTCACCTTGCTCATCGCGGTGGCCGCTGACCGTCCGGAGACTGCGCCGCCGCCGCCGCCGCCCATGCCAAGACCACCCCCTTCGGAGCGTTGCAGCAACACCACGGCAATCAGGCCGAGGGCCAGGATAAGGTGGATGATCAGGACGACGTTTTCCATGAATACCTACGAGCTTTGCGCTTTTGACTTTGGGGGTATCTAGGCAAGTTTGGTCCGAGGGGCAAGGGAGGATTGGCAGCGAGGGGTCCGATTGCGGCCCTTGCGGGATCGCGGTACGGGTATCGCGGTTGGCCTGCGCCAAAGTGCTCCGCCCGCCCGCCTGCAAAAAAGCCCTCAGGTTTCGACGTCGTCGACATCGGCCTGACCGGACATCGCGCGGCGGAAAATGCTCCAGCTCAGGCCAATCCCCAGCACAAAGCTGAGCGCGACAAGGGCCAGCCAGGTGTTGAAGCTGGGATTATCAAGGCTGAGGATGCCGAAATCATAGAGCACCCACAGGCTTGCACTGACCAGCGCAAGGACGAGCAACATGCCCAGCCCCCCGATGGAACGTAAGGTTGCGCGCAGGTAAATGATGTATCCGATAAAGAGCAGTAGCCCCAGCAGAACCGACACCGACAGGTTCATGTGCCCGTATCTCTGGACCCAGGTGACGTAGTTGAATTCGGTCGGATTGAAGGTGACTGCCAGCAGCACAAAGGCAAGCAGCCATCTGATCAAAAATCCCATCTGCACATCTCCCTTGGTGTCTCTGGCTCTTAAAGAACCTCGCCGAAGGCATAAAAGTCTTTGGGGCGCGGTCAAGGGTGTAGCCTGCGGCGGAGATATTTAAGAGCCAGAGACACCAAGGCATCATTTTCCAGTTTCGGTCCTGTGCTGTGGCGGCTATACCGACACGGGTTTGCCCCGAGAAAGCACCTTGAAAGGAAGATCATCATGGCCAATGTCGTTGTCGTAGGCGCCCAATGGGGTGACGAAGGAAAAGGCAAGATCGTAGACTGGCTGAGCGAACGCGCAGATATCATCGCGCGGTTTCAGGGCGGGCATAACGCCGGTCACACTCTTGTCATCGACGGGACCGTGTTCAAACTGAGCCTGCTGCCGTCGGGTATCGTGCGCGGCGGCAAGCTGTCGGTGATCGGCAATGGCGTGGTGCTGGACCCCTGGCATCTGGTCAAGGAAATCGCAGGCCTGCGCAGCCAGGGCGTGACGATCACCCCCGAGACATTGATGATTGCAGAGAATACGCCGCTGATCCTGCCGATCCATGGAGAGCTGGACCGCGCTCGCGAGGAGCAGGTCGGTGTGGCCAAGATCGGGACGACCGGTCGCGGGATCGGGCCCGCTTACGAGGATAAGGTCGGTCGCCGGTCTGTGCGTGTGGCGGATCTTGCGGATGACGCCACGCTGGAACTGCGTGTGGACCGTGCGCTGGTGCATCATGACGCGTTGCGCCGGGGGCTGGGGCTTGAGCCTGTCGATCGGGAGCGGTTGCTGAAGGATCTGCGCGACATCGCGCCTGCCGTGCTGGAATATGCCGCACCCGTCTGGAAAGTGCTCAACGACAACCGCAAGGCGGGCAAGCGCATCCTGTTTGAGGGTGCACAAGGGGCGCTGCTGGACATCGATTTTGGCACCTATCCTTACGTTACATCATCCAATGTGATCGCGGGGCAGGCTGCGACGGGCACCGGGATCGGGCCGGGGTCCATTGATTTCGTATTGGGCATCGTCAAGGCCTACACCACCCGCGTCGGCGAAGGGCCGTTCCCGGCCGAACTGCACGATGCAGACGGTCAGCGATTGGGCGAACGGGGGCATGAATTCGGCACGGTGACAGGGCGCAAGCGGCGCTGTGGCTGGTTCGACGCCGTGCTGGTGCGCCAGACCTGTGCGACTTCCGGGGTCAACGGGATCGCCTTTACCAAACTGGATGTTCTGGACGGCTTCGAGACGCTCAAGATCTGTGTCGGCTATGAGCTGGACGGCAAACCGCTTGAATATCTGCCAACCGCTGCCGACCAGCAGGCGCGCTGCACGCCGGTCTACGAAGAGATGCCGGGCTGGTCCGAATCCACCGAAGGCGCGCGCAGCTGGGCTGATTTGCCCGCCAATGCGATCAAATACGTGCGCCGTGTGGAGGAGTTGATCGGGTGTCCGGTGGCGCTGCTGTCGACCTCGCCCGAGCGGGAGGATACCATCCTTGTCACGGATCCGTTTGCGGACTGACCGTTGACATCGCCTCTGTCCGGACCACTTTCCGGGGCAGATGCAAACCGATAAAAAGGGTGAGACATGGCACTGAGTTACAAGGCGCGGCGCGGTTGGGCATTGGTGATTCTGTTGATCGGTTTGCCGGTCTACATCATTGCGGCAGTATCGTTGATCGCGCTGATCGACCGCCCGTCGGTGTTGGTGGAGCTGTTGATTTATGTGGGGCTCGGCGTTGTCTGGGCCATCCCGTTCAAGTTCATCTTCAAGGGGATCGGGCAGGAAAATCCCGATGATCCCGCACCCTGAAACGAAAAAGGCCCCTGTGACAGGGGCCTTTTTTTATCCGGCAGCGCGGTTATCCGGTTGGAAACCGATGTCTTCCGACGCGCGGAATCTTCCGCCGTCGAGCTTGTGGATCTTTCCGCTTCGCAAAAGCATCCCGAAGGATCGCAGGCCATCTTCGCGGCTGAAATCCTCTTGGTTTATCTGGCGGACCGTGCTCATTAGCTGAGGGCGCGAAAACTGGTCGAGCCCTTCGACAAAGGCCATATAGGCAGCAGCGGCTTCCAGAAGTTCGGTCAGGGTGACCGCGCCGGCGTCGGCGGCAAATTCGGCAAAGCTGTTCGATGCGGCGGATGGGACCGATGCAACCGCAGCGACCCGGCGCGGGCGCACGGGCATGGCGGGTTGGGGCCGGTCGGTATCGATGCGCTGCTCTGCCACAAGCTTGAGAGGGGCAGGGCGTGTATCCGCAGGGCGTTCTGTCCGGCTGGTGCTGCTGACCGGACGGCGCGGCCTGACCACTTCGGCCAGATCGTTGCGATAGGCATTGTCGTCCTCTTCACGCTCTGCCGCACCAAGAGCGACGTCGGCTTTCTTGGCAGCAACGGCGGCGCGCAGATGGGTGATGGCATTGCGACGTGTGGCGCTTTCGGGGTCGTCCATCTGGTGATCGGTTTCGGCCAGAAGCCGGTTCATGTCCGACCCTTGCGCATCATCTATCATGGGCAGCGTGCGACGTGCCGATACGTCCGAAGCGCCGGTATCGTCGGCGTGATCGGTTTCCGTTTCGTCGGCGTCATCCGCGTCATCGGATAGATCACCGTTCAGGGCGGCTTCGACCTCGGCCAGTTCGCGGGCGAGTTCTTCTTCTTCCTCTGGCGACAGGGAGGATGTCCGCGCGGGTTCGACCTCATGTGGCGCATCGGGTCTCTCGGCTACGGTGTCGGTTTCCTGATCGGATGTCTCCTGATCCGCAGCGGTCTGATCCGCAGTGTTCTGATCTTCGGAATCTTGCGTCGCGACAGCGTCACTTTCGGTTTCTGCCGCTTCGGTTTTTGCAGCCTCCTCCGGTGCCTCGGCCTTGTATTCTTCCAGATCACCCTTGGCGATCGCACGATCAAGATCCGCGCGCTTTACCTTGATGACGCGACCCCGTGGCGCAGGGGCGTCAGCTGTCTTTGCGTCCTCCGTCTTATCGTCCGACGGGAGAATTGCGTCTTCGTCCGGGGCTGTATCGGCAGACCCCGCCTCAAGACGGCTTAGGATGTTTTCAAGGTCATCCTCATCCTCGGGGTTTTCGGCTTCGGTCTGGTCAGCATCGGCAGCGTCATCGGCACCGAATGCTTCTTCGATGTCGTGAATGGCGTCGGCGACCCTGTCCTGGGCCGCAATTTCATCATCGCCAGCGTCATCAAAGCCCAATGTGTCTTCGGCATGTTCGTCTTCGGTATAGTCGCGTTTGGCCGTTTCGGTTTCCTGACGCGAAACCACCGCACGGATGCGCTGCAGCTTGGCGGCGATACTGTCGGGTTTGAGGTCAGCGGCGGCGGGTGTTGCGGCGAGGGTCGGGGCGACATCTATGGCAGGGGCGACATCGGCGCTATTGTCCGCATCGGTTGCATCGGCATCGGTCGGGCTGTCGGCAAAGAACGCGTCAGCTTGAATGTCACTGATCGGATCGCCGGCGGGTGTGGCGGCATCTGCCTTCGGCGCACTATCTTGTGCAGTTTGTACAGTTTCTGCAGGTTGGCTGGTTTGGGGCGCTTCAACTTCTGTCGCGTTGGCTTCTGGCACTTCGACCGGGGCAGGGGACGAACCTGCGGTCTGTTTCAGCGTGTTCAGGCGATAGGCATCGTAATAGGCCGAAATCTCGTTCGGGCGGCGCGGCGCGAATGAAGACGAGACATATGATGACCCCGCAGGCGCTGTCAGGGCATGACGTTTGGGTTCGGGGGCAGCAGGGGGCTCTGCCTCTGCGCTACGCGCGCTCAGCACGATCCGG
>JAGXHB010000262.1 GCA_024636425.1 Roseobacter sp. | reverse complement strand
GTCGTAGGTTTTGCGGCCTCGGCCCTTTTGGTTGTTTCGGTGCTGCTGCCCAGCCCCAGCCCGTCCGAGCAGCGCGGAATCTATGACCGGACCACACGGGGCATCCGCATCTACCTTGCCACGCCCCGCCTTCGCGGGCTCCTGGCGCTGAACCTCGCGGCAGCGGCGGCAGGGGCGATGGTGCTGGTCAATACCGTCGTTCTGGTGCGCGGCTCTCTTGGCCTGTCGGAGAGCGCCTTGGCCTGGACGATGTTCGCCTTTGGCGCGGGCTCCATGACGGCCGCGCTGGTCCTCCCACGCATTCTGGATGCACTACCCGACCGGCCGGTGATGTTCGGCGGTGCTGCGCTGATGGTAACAACATTGCTGGGGTTGGCGGTGACAGTCCTGACATCTGGTCTTGGCTGGTCTCCCCTTCTGGGGGCATGGTTACTGGTGGGGCTCGGATATTCCGCCGTCCTCACCCCTTCTGGCCGATTGCTGCGCCGTTCCGCCCACGCAGGGGATCGCCCCGCGCTGTTCGCAGCGCAGTTCGCGTTGTCACACGCCTGCTGGCTGGTGACCTATCCGCTGTCCGGATGGCTGCTGACGGCCTATGGCGCCGCTCCCGCGCTGGTCGGGATGGCCTTCATTGCCGTCATTGGAGTGCTCATAGCCCTTAGCCTGTGGCCATCTGGCGACCCCGTCGAGCTTGAACACACCCACGACAACCTGCCGCTCAGTCATCCCCACTTGAATGGGCATCGCAGGCACAGCCATGCCCTGATAATAGACGAAAGCCATCCTCGCTGGGCCACGCATTTCTGAACGTAGCAAACCGAAACTGAGACCGGCAGATTTCCGCTTCTGTTTTTCGCGAAACTGATATCCATTCATAGAACCGCATCGGTCAAATCGAATTGGGAGCGAACCTTCGCCACATCGAGTTTGAGTGACCGCAATGGGCCGTTCGCGTTGCCGGAAAATGCCTGCAGGAACGGCGGTAGAGCATACCTTCGCTGCTCTTCCCGCCGAGGCCAGAAATGCGCGGACTGGAATTATAAGGTTTCTCGATTGTTGGCAAGATCGGGTATCGCAATCATCCCAATGATTCCTACAGCATATGCTTTCGCTTAGACGCGCATCTCGCTGAACACATCGGAGACGACCTTGCGCAGCCACTTCTGGCCCGGCTCACGTTCTGTCCTGAGATCCCAGCACAGGTCGAACGAGAATACGACTTCCTGCAACGGCAAGGGGGTTGATCGGAGGTTGTTCAAACGAGGATCCAGCGAAAACAGACGTTGTGGGGCAATGGCGATCAGGTCTGAGTTGGCGACGATATCCGGTATTTCAAACCAGCTTGCGACGGTCATCGCCATGTGTCGCTTTAATCCGCGTGCCGCCAGCGCGTCGTCGATGACGGTCGTGCCCGTAGCCGATTGCGACAACTTCACATGGGGCAATTCGGCATAGAGCTCGGCTGTCATCGGCTCGTCCGCACGCGGATGGTCACGGCGCATCAGCACGACGATCTCGTCAGCCAGCAGCCGCTGCGACCGGACCATTTCCGGCTGCAGACGCCCTGGCGTCAGACGCACCTGCATGTCCACCCGGTCCCAGACGCTCTCTGGCGAAATGGTGAAGGGCAGGATGTCGATAGACACGCCCGGCGCTTCGACCTGCAGCCGCTCTGCCAGGCGCGGCAGCAAAAACGCCGAAACGTAATCCGCAACCTGCATGGTAAAGACCCGCTCGGCATTGGCGGGGACGAACTGGTGCTGCAAGGAAATGGCCGTCGATATAAAGCCGAGGCCGCGCTCAATATCGGCATAGAGTTCACGGGCTCGATCAGTGGGCTTTACCCCGTCTGCCGTCCGGAAGAACAGCTCGTCGTTGAGCATCACGCGCAGCCGCGCCAGCGCGTGGCTTACGGCGGAAGGAGACAATCCGATCTCCTCCGCCGCACCCGCGATTGAGCCACGATTCATGATGGCACGAAAGATGACCAGCAGGTTCAGGTCGAAATTGCGCAGATTCACCACGGCGTCACCGCAACAGATCCACGATTGTCAGCGTCACCTGCGGCACGAAGGCAACCAGAAGCAAGACCCCGATCATCACCCCCAACATGGGCATCAAGGGCCGGGCGATCTGGCCGATCCTCAGCCCGCTTATCGCCGCCCCCACAAAAATCGTGTAGCCGAAGGGTGGCGTCGCCATGCCGATGGTGAAATTGATCGCGACCATCGCTCCGAACTGAACCGGGTCCATGCCAAGCTGCTCTCCGATCGGTACAAGAAACGAGGCCAGGATGATCATCGCCGCAAGGTTATCCATGACGCAGCCGATCACCAGCAAAAGCAGGTTGATCATCAGCAGATACAGCGCGGGTGTGTCGGCAAAACCGTCAAGTGTCTGCGTGACTTGCCCTGGAAGCTGTTCAAACGCCATGACCCAGCCAAAACCGTTCGCCAGCGCGATGATGAACATGACGATGGTCATGGTCTTGAGTGATCCTCGCGTGACAGGGACGATGTTTTGCAACGTCAGTTCCTGGTAGACACCGGAACCAAGAACGATTGCAAAAACGGCGGCGACGATGGCGGCTTCGGTTGGTGTGACAATGCCGCCCAGAACGATGATCGGCCCGCACAAGGCCCATTTTGCCGCATTGAAGGCGGCCCAGACTTCGGCGCGGGTGGCCTTGGGCTGGGCCGCGATCTTATGTTTGCGCGCGTGGTGCCAGCAAAGCACCATTAGGCCCAGGGCCAGCAGTATCCCCGGAACGATGCCCGCCAAGAACAGATCGCTGATCGATGTTTCGGACATGACGCCCCAGACCACCATCGGGATCGACGGTGGCAGCATCGGCCCGATAATGCCTCCGGCGACCGCAAGGGCCGTCGCGAAAGCGCGGGAATATCCACGCTTTTCCATCTCAGGGATCATGATGGCGCCGATGGCAGCCGTGGTGGCGGGCGCAGAGCCGGACAGCGCGGCAAAGAAAGCGGCGGCCAGCACGGCAACCATGCCCAGGCCCCCCGTGCGGTGCCGGACCAGCACGTCAGCGAACCCGACAAGTCGGCGCGAAATGCCGCCCGCTGTCATCAGATCCCCCGCAAGGATGAAGAACGGAATGGCCAGCAGACTGAAAGACTGCGTGCCTGACACCATGCGCTGCGCAAAAATCATCATGTCGATGTCGGCGGTCCAAAGCGCGCCGATAGTGGCAAGCCCGATGGCAAAGGCCAAGGGCACGCGCAGCAGCAGCATCAAGGGCAGGCCAAGCGTCAGGACGAGTACGGTGGTGCTCATGCGGTTGCCTCGTCGGGGTCCGGTTGCACAAAGAGCCGGGCGGCCCCGTGCAGGATGAAAAGCACGCCGCACACCGGCACACAAAGATAAAGCGCTTCTATGGGAATTTGCAGCGCGGCACTTTTTTGCCCCGCCGTGCGCAACACGTAGTCGATGCCTGCGGTCAGCGTAACCCAGCCAAAGACAATGGCCAGTGCCGCGACCCAGCGATTGGCCCAGCCCTGCAATCGCACGAAACGGGAAGGTATCGTTTCAATGGCGACGTGGAACCCCTCGCGCAGACCGACGGTCGCGTAGAGCAGCACCAGCCATGCAAAGAGAATGATCGCCAACTCCTCGGTCCAGCTGGGCGGAGAGCCGAAGAAATACCGCATCAGGACCTGTGTCACCAAAAGCCCAAGTATAACGAAGATCAGTCCGACACATAAATTGGCCACAAGCCGCGAGATCACGCGGCTTGTGGTGTTGATCAGAGATGCAATTTTGCTCACCGGACCAATCCAGTTGCGTCAGTTCGAGGACACGGCTTGAAGCGCGCTCTCAAGCAGTTCGGTGCCGATGGTTGGCTCGAAGCGATCGTAAACAGGTCCGACCTTCGCACGGAACGCACCGACATCATCGATATCGTTGATTTCCATGCCTTTTTCCTGCAGGGCTGCGACCACATCAGCCTCTGCTGCCGCCACGGCCTGACGCTGCGCTGTGATCGCGGCGCGGCCCGCATCCATCACTGCCTGCTGCACGTCTTCTGGCAGACGCTCGAGGCTGCGTTCGGACATCAGCAGATGGATCGCGGAATAGGTGTGCCGGGTAAAGCTGAGGAACTTGGTCACATCGGCGTAGTTGTTGGAATTGACCACGGAAGTGGGGATTTCCAGACCGTCGACCGTGCCCTGTTGCATGGCAGTGAACACTTCGCCCCAAGCCATCGGCACCGGGCTACCACCAAGCGACGAAAACATCTCGATGAAGACTGGGTTCTGCATGGTGCGGTATTTGACGCCTTCGACATCTTCGGGCGTTCGCACGGGCCGGGTGTTGTTAATCATGTTGCGAAACCCGCCTTCTGCGGCACCCAGAGAAACGACCCCATCGTCGCGCAGATTGGCCGCAAGCTGCGCACCCACTTCGCCATCAAGAACCATATGCGCTTGCTCGGCACTGCCAAAAAGAAACGGCAGATCGACGAGCTGGTAGGTCGGCTCGAGGTTGGCGACCACAGCATTGGTGATCACGCCCATGTCGATAGTGCCAAATTGCAGCCCCTCAAGTATTTCCTTGTCGTCTCCCAGCTGGCGGTTGGGGAAAAGCTGCACTTCGACCCGTCCGGGCATCGCTGCTTCAAGCTCTTTCTCAAAGGCGTGGGCGGTGATCGCATATGGGTCGCTGGGGCTGTCTGCCGTCAGCCAGGCAAGCTTCAATTCGAATTCCGCAGCGTGTGCCGCGCCCGTCAGGGACGCTGTCGTCAGCAATGCGCCAAAAAGCCTGCGCGTCAAAGTCATGTTCATCAGTTATCCTCCCTTGGATGAATTCCGGGCCGAAATCATTCGATGCCCGCAACTTCTGCGAAGAGGTTACACGCGCTGCACCCAATGCAAACAGTGCATAAATCGCATACTAACCTGCATTGCATGCATCTCATAGCGTGTATCTTGTGCAGCAAGCCGTGAAGAAAATGAAGTTTTCGCATGTCTCCTCCGACCCTATGCTGTTGAAAACAGTAGCTATCGGCGTCGGCTTGACCGGAAGAACGGGGATGATCATGTCAGAAACTGGATGCGAAAAGAGCCTTGTAACGCAGGATCTATGTTGGCCGGGGGGGCGCCGGATCGCGGTTGTCTTCAACCTTGCCTACGAGATGTGGTCTCCTGGCGTTACTTCCGGTGTCGGTCCGATGGGCAACATGCTGGCAGACGGTCTGTTCGATCCGAATGCCGATAGTTACGGGCGCTACAACGCCACTCACGGCATCCCACGACTGGTTTCCATGCTCGAACGCCATGACATTCCGGCCACGCTGATGACCTCAGGATTGGTGGCCGAAGCCTTTCCAGACCAACTGCGCGCCTACGCCAAACGAGGACACGATATCGTCGGGCATGGGCTGGCTCAGGACATGGTTTTTCCGACCCTGGCCACCGAAGATGCATTGTGTTCTATCGCCCGCACCACCGAGCTGATCGAAGTGGCTATCGCGCGGCGCCCGACCGGTTGGATTAGTCCCCGTGTAACGTCATCGCCACAGATACATGAGATGTTGTCTGAATACGGATACAAATGGCACGCAGACGTGCTGGATGGGGATCAGCCCTACGTCCAACGCTTTGGTGATCGCAGCATTAT
>JAGXHB010000261.1 GCA_024636425.1 Roseobacter sp. | reverse complement strand
GTCTGAAGCTTGGCGGTTGGCACCCAGATCCCGTGCCGCCACAGCGCCGTGCCCCGTTTGGCGGCCCATGCCTTGCTATAATGCCCGGAAAAGACCGCGGTGCGCCGGTGCACCAAAGCCATTTGGCCGTCCTGCAGCACCCTGTCATCCACAATCTCAGCCACATTCAGCCCCACAGCAAAGATCGCGTTGGACGTCGCCTTGGCAAAAATATCCCCCAAGCTGGCATAGTGGTCCGGGTCGAAAAAGATCAGCTCATCCGCGTCGGTCCGGATCACCCAGTCGTAGGTGACCCCAAGCCCGTCCGCAAAACTGTTGAGCAACTGGCTGCGCTTGCGATCGAACCCTTCAAGGCTGTCGCGCGGAACAGTGATCACGCTGGCGTCGGGACAAAGCTGCGCAATGCGGTCATCTTGCCCATGGGCGACGATAAACAGGTTTTCGAACCCAACCAGCCGCCCGTAATGCCGGTACCACTGAGCCAATGCCCAGTAGTCCTGATAAACCATCGTGACCGCACAAACCTTCATGCCATGTTCTAGCGCGGTTGGAAAAGCCAGAACAAGAGATTTCGCGGATGGCGGAGTGCGTTGTCGGAGGGGCGCTGAACCTGCACATTCTGGTGCCCCCGAAAATCAGGGTGCTTGGCCGCTTTCCAAAACAGTGCCGCAGTTTTTTGCGTCATTTCAGGAAAATGGGCGGTTCCGGAATGAATCTGGCGTCGTAATGGTTGCCTTTTTCCGAGGCTTCTGAATAAGAGGCACTCAAGTGCAAGGACCCGGTGAGAGCCCGGGTGGCTCTTCCGGCCGCTGATCCGCCGGACAATTTTTGATGAACCCTGATAATAATTGTTGAATCGTCTGGTGCTGGACATTCTCGATGCGGGGTCGTGGAATTTTAATGAACCTTTATGAATACCGCCAACAATGGTTTGGCAACATTCGCGGTGATGTACTTGCGGGGATTGTTGTCGCGCTGGCACTGATCCCCGAAGCGATCGCCTTTTCCATTATCGCAGGCGTTGACCCCAAGGTCGGGCTTTACGCCTCGTTCTCGATCGCTGTGCTGATCGCTTTCGTCGGCGGCCGGCCCGGGATGATTTCTGCGGCGACGGCCGCGACTGCCGTGCTGATGATAACCCTCGTCCGGGAACACGGGCTGGAATATCTGCTGGCCGCCACCGTGCTGGCCGGGTTGATCCAGATCGCCGCAGGATTTCTGAAACTGGGGCGCTTCATGCGGTATGTTTCCAAATCCGTGATGACCGGGTTCCTGAATGCGCTGGCCATCCTGATTTTCATGGCGCAGCTGCCGGAACTGAACCTTGCCAATCCCGGTGTAACCTATCTGACCTACGCGCTGGTGGCGCTCGGCCTGGCGATTATCTACCTGCTGCCGCGTCTGACAACGGCTGTTCCGTCGCCGCTGGTCACGATTGTTGTGCTGACGCTGCTGGTGGTCGTGATGGGCTGGGAGGGTGTGCGCACCGTAGGTGATATGGGCGAAATGCCTGATACACTGCCGGTGTTTCTCATTCCACAGATCCCGCTGAACCTGGAGACGTTTCTGATCATCCTGCCCTACGCACTGGCCGTGGCGGTTGTGGGTCTGTTGGAAAGCCTGATGACGCAGAACATCGTTGACGACCTGACCGACACCAAATCAAGCCGTGATCAGGAATGCATCGGGCAAGGCATCGCCAATACCGCGACCGGTTTCATCGGTGGCATGGCGGGCTGTGCGATGATCGGCCAGTCGATCATCAACGTAAAATCCGGCGGGCGTGGGCGCTTGTCGTGCTTTACCGCCGGTGTCTTGCTACTAATCCTCGTAGTTGGCCTTGGCGATCTGGTCGGACGGATCCCGATGCCTGCGCTGGTTGCGATCATGATCATGGTGTCGATCGGTACGTTTTCTTGGTCATCAATCAAGGCAATGCGTGTGCATCCGCGCTCGTCCACCGTTGTGATGCTGGCAACTGTGGTGACCGTCGTCTACACGCACAACCTTGCCATTGGCGTGCTGATCGGGGTGCTGCTGTCGGGTATTTTCTTTGCCGCCAAGATTGCGCAGCTGTTCCGGATTTCTTCCAGTTTGTCGGACGATGGGCGTGTCCGTACCTATGTGATGGAAGGGCAGCTTTTCTACGGCTCCACCGAGGATTTCACCAATGCGTTCGATTTCGGCGAAGCGCCCGACCGGGTTGTGATCGACGTCAGCCAAGCGCATATCTGGGACATCAGTTCGGTTCAGGCACTGGACATGGCGATCCTCAAGTTCCGCCGCGAAGGGGCCGAGGTCGAAGTGATCGGTATGAACAAGGCCTCCGAAACCATCGTCGACAAGCTTGCCATCCATGACAAGCCCGGTGCGATGGACAAGTTGATGGGTCACTGAGGGAGGATGAGAGACATGGACAAGATACTCGCACTGCTGGACGGTTCGGAATATTCCGAGAGCGTCTGTCACCATACCGCCTGGATCGCGAACAAACTGGGGGCTGGCGTCGATGCGATGCACGTCCTTGGCCGGCGAGAAGGGGCGGCCCCGTCGGATCTGTCAGGAGCCTTGCATCTGGGCGCGCGGTCCGCGTTGCTGGCCGAGCTGTCGTCGCTGGATGAACAGCGCGCCAAGCTGGCACAAGCGAAAGGCCACGCCATTCTGGAGGACGCAAAGGCGATCCTCGAGCAAGACGGTCTGGGTGACGTGAAGCTGCATCTGCGCAAGGGTGATCTGCTGGAAGCTGTGCAGGCAGTCGAAGCCGATACCCGTGCGATCACCATCGGCAAGCGGGGCGAAGCCGCGAACTATGCCTCGGGCCATCTGGGATCGAACCTTGAACGGATCATCCGGGCATCCAAGGTGCCGGTCTTTGTGGCATCCCGCACCTACAAGCCGATCAAGAAAGTACTGGTGGCCTATGATGGCAGTGCCAGCGCCAAGGTTGCCATTGACCGCATGTCGGACAGCGCGGTTTTTGCCGATCTTGATCTGACAGTGCTCTGTATCGGTCAGGACGAGGCCAAGGCGAAAACCACCGCCGATACAGCCGTTGCAAAGCTGCGCGACGCGGGTATCACCGCAACAGCCCGCACGGCTGCCGGTGAACCGGGCGATGTGCTGGACGATATTGTTACCGCCGAAAACTTCGAGTTGCTCGTGATGGGTGCGTATGGCCACAGCCGCATCCGCAACCTGATCATCGGTTCCACGACGACAGCGATGATTCAGACCGTCAAGATCCCGGTGCTGCTCTACCGCTGATCAGGTCTTGTCCCGCGCGGATACCAATCAAAGGCGTCGCGCGGGATTGCCGCCCTCTCAAGGGGTGAAAGCTTGCCATGGATCTCAAGATCGACAGATCGCCGGGGTCTAATGCCATGAAATTCAATAACTTCGGAACAGTCAGGCCTCCTGGTGTGTTATACACG
Source organism: Roseobacter sp. (assembly GCA_024636425.1). GTDB lineage: Bacteria > Pseudomonadota > Alphaproteobacteria > Rhodobacterales > Rhodobacteraceae > Sulfitobacter. Next base: position 4,395 of record JAGXHB010000261.1, on the reverse strand, counting down.
TCAGAAAGGGTGTCTCCGTCAAAAGGGGAGCCGGCGCGAAGCCGTGAATGACCCTGAACAAACGGGGGACTGCATGGATCAACTCGCAAAACGTCTGGGGCTAAGAACGGACCCGACCATCTTTTTCGTCTCGGCTGGCATCATGGTGATGTTCGTGTTGTTGCTTGTCGTCGTACCGGGCCCCATCGGTGATTTTTTTGCACAAGGGCGTGCCTGGATCGTGACGAACCTAGGCTGGTTCTTTATCCTTGGCGTCAATCTCTGGCTCGGCTTTCTGATCTGGGTCGCCTCATCCCGGTTCGGGCACATCCGTCTTGGCCCCCGCGATTCAAGGCCCGAGTACAGCAACCTCTCGTGGTTCACGATGCTTTTTGCGGGTGGTATCGGCACAGTGCTGATGTTCTGGGGTGTTGCAGAGCCTATTTCCCATTTCTCGCAGCCGCCTTTGCCCGGTGTTGATCCCTACAGCGCCGAGGCCGCCAGAGACGCCATGTCGATCTCGATCTATCATCTGGGGCTGCACACGTGGACGATCTTCACGTTGCCGGGTCTGGCCTTCGCCTATTTCATTTATCGCTACAACTTGCCCATCCGCGTCAGTTCGGTGTTCTATCCGCTTCTGCGCGACGGTATTTACGGACCTATCGGCAAGACGATTGATATTTTCGCCGTGCTGGGCACGCTCTTCGGTGTGGCCGTCTCATTGGGCTTGGGGTCGGCACAAATCGCCGCCGGACTGTCGGAGCTTTTCGGTCTGCAGGACGGTGTGACCCTCAAAATCACTATTCTGACGTTGCTGACCGGTGTCGCGGTGGTGTCGATTGTAGCGGGGCTGGACAAGGGTGTTAAGCTTTTGTCGAACATCAATATCGGCCTTGCGGTCGGTCTGATGTTCTTTGTCCTTCTGACCGGATCCACCCTGTTCCTGATGCGCGGCATTGTAGAGACTTTCGGGCTCTACCTGTCGAACCTGCCGCGGCTTGCGTTCTGGAATGACATGCTGGCAGACAACAATCCTGCGACAGAAGACTGGGGCTGGCAAGGCTCGTGGACCGTGTTTTACTGGGCGTGGACCGTCACATGGTCCCCGTTCATCGGTTTGTTCGTGGCCCGTATTTCCAAGGGCCGCACGATCCGTGAATTCGTCTTGGGCGTGTTGATGGCACCGTCTTTGTTCACCCTGATCTGGTTTGCCATCTTTGGCTGGCAGGCGATGGAAATCGATGGCATCGGCACGGCGGCACGTGCAGCCTTGGGTGATAATGCAGGCCAGCTCAGCGAAGCTGTCAGTGAATCCATCCCTCTGGCGATGTTTGCGTTTTTCGAGCATTTCCCCTTGGTGCATTTCATGCAGGGGCTGGCCGTTGTGGTCGTTGCAATCTTCTTCGCGACCTCGTCGGATTCAGCATCCTTGGTCATCGATATGCTGTGCACCGGCGAAGCCAAACCGGGACCGGCGCCTCAGCGTGTCTTCTGGGGTGTCTCCGAAGGATTGGTAGCGGTCATGCTGATTGTTCTGGCTGGCGATACCGGCATCACGGCGTTGCAACAGGTGATTACGGTCGTCGGTCTGCCAATCTTCGTGATGGTAACCCTGATGATCCCGTCGATTATCGCAGGGCTGAAGCAGGAAGAGATTGACCACATCACCCTTGGCAAACGCCCCACCATCGAGAGCTTTGACTAGATCCATGTGGTTTCCGGGATGGGTCTGCTAGCGCAGCCCCATCTCGGTTTTCCATTCTCGGCCGGCATGTGTCGTGGCGGTGTAAACGGCCTTACCCACAGCTTCCCCGATCTCCGTGTGCAGGCCGGTGAAGGTGTTGACCCCTTCAGGTGCTGCGATCGCGATGCAGTCTGTTCCCGTGCCCGTGGCAATGCCCCCCGAAAGCGGCAGCGCCAGATCTATGACAGCCGCCGTGCGCGCCTGCGTGGCAATGCTTGACGTCTCGATCAGACCGGCTTGGGTCAATCCGGAATTCAGGCGCATCGCAATGTTGATTGTTCCCCATCCCGCACCTTGCCGGGCTAGCCGCTGACCCACGCGTTCGGCGTTCGACAGGCCCAACGTCACGACGCAATGGGCCGTCGTGGTGCCAACAGTTGCTGTGCATTCTGCAAAGCGCGCCACATTGCGCGACGTGAGAAAGGCGACGTCATTTTCAAACCCCTGCTTGGCCAGCTCGCCTTGCAGCCATCCCAGCACATCCATATCCAGCGACAAATCCTCATCGCGGACCTCGCGCCAGACAATCTGTTTCGCTTTGACAAGGCCCGGCCGGTTGATCGCCCAGCTTAGAACCTGCATTTCCGCACCAAGGTCGAATGTCAGCCAAGGCCTGTGCAGCTTTGTGTTTACCGGATGATCCATAAGCGGCATGCCGGTCGGTCAAAGCAGAACAACCAGAACTGCCCATCCCGACAGCTCTGAGAGTTTCTGAATTGCCCCGATGACATCGCCAGTCTGGCCGCTGATCTGTTTCATCGCCAGAAGACAAACCAGCCCGCCACAAACCATCAGAGCAGCAAAAATGATGAGGGCTGGGATCAGGCCAAGCGGCAGCAGGCTGACAAAGCCGATTGCGACGGCACATGATACGCCCGCTTTGGGCACGCTGGTTGCCGCGTGGCCCAGCCCGTCCTGACGTGCAGGCGGCATAAGATGCAGCCACAAGGGCAGGGCACCGCGACTGGCCATCGCAATTCCGATTGCCGCAAAAAGGACCGTCTGGGGTGTTTCGAGTGCGGCGATAAAACTGATGTGGAACGCCACCGCGAAGATCAACGCGAGCACGCCATAGCTGCCGATCCGGCTGTCGCGCATGATTTCCAGCTTTCGCTGTTTGGTCTGACCGCCGCCGAAACCGTCGGCCATGTCTGCCAGCCCGTCTTCATGCAGCGCTCCGGAAAGCACCGTTGCGGTGCCAACCATCCCGAGTGCTGAAATCTGCGCGCCAAAGCCCGCATTACAAAGTACATAATACACCAAGGCAGAGGGTGCGGACACCGCGAGCCCGGCCAGAGGCCAAGCCCAGGCCGACGCGCCCATCGTCGGGGCCGGATCATCGAGGTTCCCCACAGGGAACCGCGTCAGCAGCATCAGCGCAAGTCGCACTTCGGTCAGGCGAGCCCTCAGCATCATCCGCTTGCAACACCGGCATCGGCAAAGGTCGACATGCCGTTGTGACATGCAAGCGCGGAGCGAAGGATACCCAATGCCAGTGCGGCACCCGAGCCTTCGCCTAATCGCATGTCGAAGTTCAGGATGGCGGACTTTCCCATCGCGCGAAGAAGCCTTTGATGTCCGGGCTCTGTGCTCAGGTGACCGATCAGGCAATGATCCAGCGTCGCCGGTTCCAAAGCATAAAGCGGCGCAACAGATGCGGTACAGATAAACCCGTCAAGGATCACGGGGATTCGCGCCATACGCGCAGCAAGCACCGCCCCGCAGATCGCCGCCTGTTCGCGGCCGCCCATCGCGGTCAGAATGCCAAGCCCATTGCCAAGGGATGAGCTGTGCCGCGCCAGACCGCGTTCGATCACATCTACCTTGCGTCTGACACCATCCTCGTCCGACCCGGTGCCCGGCCCGACCCAATCCGTAGCATCGCCGCCAAAGACCGCGTTGGCCAAAGCCGCTGCAATCGTTGAATTGCCGATCCCCATTTCACCAAGGATCAGAATGCTGCTGTTGGAAGACACTGCCGCCGCGCCGATGTTGATCGCGTCAAGACAGTCCTGATCCGACATCGCGGCGGCTTCGGTAAAGTCCGTTGTGGGTCTGTCCAGTTCAATATCTACCACCGATAGATCTACGCCATTCACCTTGCAAAGCTGGTTGATCGCGGCACCGCCCGCTTTGAAGTTCTGCACCATCTGCGCCGTGACCTCCTGCGGAAAGGGGTTCACCTTCTGCGCGCAGATCCCGTGATTTCCGGCCAAGACGACAGCTTGCGCGTGGGCCAGCTGCGGCTTTTCCTGTTCTTGCCAGCCGGCCATGAAGACTGCCAGATCCTCCAGTCGGCCAAGCGATCCTGGCGGTTTGGTCAAGGTATCTTGCCGCGCCCGTGCCGCTTGTCTGAACGCGTCGTTTGTCGCAGGCAGGTGTTTGATCAGGCGGTCCACGTCTGAAAGTGTGCCCAGTGGGAAGGTGAGATTTGACATGGGTAAAAGCCTTGACCTTAAATAATCCGCAGGAGTTTCTTCTACGCGATTGCGTTGCTGTGACCTACCCCTTGAGGGTCAAGGGCAGACCACAACTGACCATCACAACACTGTCGGCTATCGCCGCGATACGCTGGTTCATCACGCCGGATGCGTCACGGTAGCGCCGGCCCATTTCCGACATCGGCACGATGCCCCAGCCGACCTCGTTGGTGACAAGAACAACAGGCG
>JAGXHB010000260.1 GCA_024636425.1 Roseobacter sp. | reverse complement strand
ACCATTTTAACGCGGAGCGCCACCTTTACAGCCGATCAAATTTCAAGCTGAACCGCGCCGCCGCTCTTACCGAGTAGCGCGGTCTCTGCGCAGCCTAACAGATTGAGGTTGCTAGAGAACTGAGACTGGTTCGAATTCGTCTGACAGCACCGCCACTTGCCCTAGACAAACGTTTCTCCCTATCCGGCTGCGGCCGGATTTTTCCTTTATATTCAAGGGTTATGCGGGAGGGGCTGTTCACCGGCCCCGGCGCAATGAGGGTCAAAAGCATTCTCTACAAGCCGATATTCTCCGTAAGCATCCGGGGTGGACCGCGGTTATACGGCCTTGACTTTTTCCGCTGTGGTTTTCCAGTTCCAGGGTAGGAGCTCGTGCACGCGCGAGACGGGCATGTCGGGCAGTCGTTTGAGAACGTCGGCGAGCCAAGCTTGGGGGTCGATATCGTTCATTTTTGCCGTGACGATCAGGGTGTACATGAAGGCAGCCCTGTCACCGCCGCGTTTCGATCCCGCGAAGAGCCAGCTTTTGCGGCCTAGGGCCACGCCGCGCATGGCGCGTTCGGCTGCGTTGTTGATGAGGCAGATGCGGCCGTCATCCACGAAGGCGGTGAACGCGGCCCAGCGGCCTTCCTTTTCGATCATGTATTTGATCGCCTTGGCTACCGGGTTGTGCTTGGACATCCGGGCCCTTTGTTCGATGAACCAGGCGTGCAAAGCCTCGACCAGGGGTCGCGTCAGGATTTGGCGGGCGGCGTGACGATCCTCGGTGCTCAGCCCGTTTATGTCACGCTCGATGTCAAAGATCGCGTCGATCCGTTGGACGGCTTCAAGCGCGTTGGGCGAGATGTCATGGGCAGGTTTGTTTTTGCGCACGTTCCCACGGATGTCGGCCAGCTCAAAGAATTTGCGGCGCGCGTGGGCCCAACAAAATGCGCGGGTCACCGGGCCGGGATCGCGATCGAGCAGATACAAGCCGTTGTAGCCCGTATAGACGTCTGATTGCAGCACACCCTGCCATCCGGCGAGGTGTTTTTCCGGGTTCTGACCTTCGCGGTCGCGCGAGAAGTAAAACAGTGCCGCTGGTGGCGGGCCGCCATTGAAGGGCCGGTCATCGCGCACATAGGTCCATAATCGCGCTGTTTTGGTGCCGCCCCTGGCGAGCAATGGGACGGTTGTGTCGTCTCCGTGCAGCCGCCTTGCGCTCAGAACATGATTTTCGATCAGCGCGTGAATGGGGGCAAGGGCAACCGTGGCATGGCCGATCAAATCGGCCAATGTGGACAGGCTGATCTCGACCCCTTCGCGGGTGAAGCGCTCCGCCTGGCGGTTCAAAGGTTGATGTTGGCCGAACTTTTCAAAGGCCACCATGGCGATCAGGCTGGGGCCCGCCCAACCGCGGGGGATGGTATGGAACGGGGCGGGAGCCTGGCTGATCTTTTCACATGTTCTGCAAGTGAACTTTTCCCTGACTGTCTGGATCACCTTCCACTGGCGAGGAATGACCTCGAGCGTGTCGGTGACATCCTCTCCCATCTTCACGATCCGATCCGACCCGCAGCAGGTGCATTGAGTGGGAGCCTCAACCACCACGCGTTCGCGCGGCAGATGTTCCGGAAACGGTTTGCGGAACGGTTTGCGACGGGTGAAGCTTTTGACCGTGGCCTTATCGCCTTGAGCCTGTTCGGCAGCCAGCGCATCCTCAGTTGCCGCCGCTTCCAACTCTTCAAGCTTTAGTTCCAGCTGATCCAGCAGTCGCGCACTGCGTTCAGAGGACACGCCATATTTGTCGCGCCGCAGCTTGGCGATCTCAAGCTTCAGTTCCTTGATCATCGCCTCCGAGCAACTGACTGTCGCGCGGATTTGCAAAAGCTCGCGGTTGGCCGCATCTGCGCGCGCTGTCTCGGCGGTAAGTGCCGCGCGCAATCTGGCGATTTCAGCAGTCTCTGACATGGCTTAAGTTTACCATATTGGGCCGAAACGCTCAATAAAAACAACGAAAACCCACAGATTATCCCGCCTTTGCAGGCCGCTGGGTCCAGCGTGGATTGCGCCAGTCTATGCCCTCAAGCAAATAGCCCAGCTGCGCCGCAGAAATCGCCACAGCCTCACCAGATCCGCTTGATGGCCAGATGAATTTGCCCGCCTCAAGTCGCTTCAGGTACAGTGATGTGCCGACGCCATCGTGCCAGAGGATTTTGATCAGATCGCCGCGCCGCCCCCGAAAGCAGAAAATTTCCCCAGCATAAGGATCACGCCCCAGACCCTGTTGCACCTGCAACGCCAGAGTGTTTATTCCCCGCCGCATATCCGTCACGCCACCCGCGATCCAGACCTTAACACCTGCCCCAAACGCAATCATGCCAGTCCTCGCAAAAGATGAACCGCCGCGTCCATGTCAAATCCCGCTGGGATCGTGAGCCGATAGTGCCGCCCAACCTCAACCACCAGATCGGGGCACGCATCGGCGGGTTTCGCCTCATCCTTTACATCACCCGACGTCTCTTGACTCACCACAACCTGAGAAAATTCCGTGCGCTCTTCAAACAGCCCGGCCTTGTAGCGCGCCCGCCAATCCCAAAGCTGAGACGTCGAAATCCCATGCCGCCGCGCCAATTGCGCCTGCACCATGCCATCCTCAAAACTCTCCTGAACAATCTTCAGCTTCTCGTCATCAGACCGATGACGGCGACCAGTTTTGGCGTCGGAAACGGCTGGCTTGCGGGGGGGGGTGGGTTTGTTGCTGCTCATGACCGCAACCCATACAAAGCCTCACATCACACGAAAAGACGGCCCTCGCCGGATGCGTACTCCGCGCCAACCCTCGGCACGCCTGCAATTGTCGCAACCACATGCGTGGTCACGCGGTCGGCGAAACCTCGGCCGACCTGGTGGGCTCCGAGCGGGTTCGCCGCCATCCCCACCGCCGCGCTTGATCCGCCCCACAGTGCGGCGTCTCCTGCGGTCCCCGCGCTTGTCGGGTCCGGGTCCCCATCAGTTCTGGCCGCTTTGGCTATTCCACCTCAGTTGGTGGAGCGGAGGACATCTCGGTGATCGCTTGAAACTCCGACAAGAACTCCGGCCGATGCTGCATCAGATACCGGACGATCCGGGCGTTCCCAAGAAGCTTTGCCAGATATCCCTTGATGACGGTCAGCTGCAGGTGGTCCTGGCCGTAGGAGTCTTGGATCGATGTGATGCCTTCCTGCAGCCGGGCCAGTTCGCGCTCCATGCGGGCCATGGCCTCCGGGGTGATACCCCTCATCTTCTTGGGTTTCTTGGTGTCAACCAACTGCGCCTGGGGCGTTCCCGCCAAAATCGCCGAGATGTACGCCGGAGAATAATTGTTCGCGTTCATCATCAGTTCGGCCGCCTCGATCTGGCGCATGGCTTTCATCTTGCGCAGGATTTCGAACACAGCCGTCGCGCAATGTTTGTCCTTTAGAATGCCGACGGCCTCTTCGCAGATCCCGTCGAGCAACTTGGCCTTACGCACAACGCTGCGCGGATTGAGGTCCAGAGCCAGGGCGATCTTTTCCTCGGACACACCGCGCTCGATCGCCTTGCGGATCATCTTGTGCTCCTGGATGGGCGCGAGGCGGCTGATCCGCTTGTTGTAGGTGAAGGCCTCGTCGTCAGTGGAGATCAGACATTCGACCCGTTCGATGCCGAGATCCTTCAGCACCTCGATCCGGATGTGCCCATCCAGCAGCATATAGGTGTCGTCCTCACCCGGGGATCGCGTGACCACCGGCGGCTCGACCAGGCCAACCTCTTTTATCGATGCGGTGATCTGGCGGTACTTGCGACTGGATTTGACGGATGCGCTGAGGGCGCGCACGGGCAGGACGGCCTCTACCGGCACGGTGACGCAATCGCTCTCAAAGCCGAGCTTCACCATCTCCGGGATTTTGCGCTTGCCCCGGCTCATTCTGCCGCTCCGGCGTCCAGCGATTGACTGAGATATATGGGCAGGGTGTCCAGCCCCTCTGCACGCAAAAGTGTCAGGAAGTGGTCATCGTCGCGCAGCGAGCGAAAGGCTTCCACGACGAACATCAGGCGGCCCTGTGTCAGTTCGGCCTTCTTGATCAGTATCTTCTGTCGCTCCGCTTCCTGTTGATAGGCTCGCACAAGCGCGTCGCTGGTCAGGGGGCGCTTGGTGCCGTCGCTTCTGCCATAGCGGTTGCGGTGAAGGTGCGGACCCTGTGCGTCGCGCTGCTGGATGAGACGGCGCACGGCGGCCAGTTTCTTGCCGCGCAGCTTTTTCTGGGTGTAGGCGTCCATCAGAGCGCGCTGCCCGCCCTCGGCATCTGTCTTTGAAATGTCGATGGCGAGGTTCAGCGGCAGAAGGCCGGTTTCCACTGCCGAGACCAGCCTTTCTTCGCCACGTTCCAGAAGCCCCGCAATCATTCCGACATAGTCTGCCGTGACGCCGATCTTGTTTGCGATCTGGCGATCATTGTAGCCGCGTTTGCGCAGGTTGCCGATCTCGCGCATCAGGTCTACGGGCGCGTGCTGGCGGCGCGCGCAGTTCTCCACGAGGCTCATGACCAGGCAGTCGCTCTCGTCGGCGTCGATGACGATGGCCGGTATGGCATGCTGCTGAAGCTCCATGAACGCCTCAAGCCGCCCCTGACCGCAGACGAGGTCATATTCGGTAGGATCTGTCCCGGCACGCTGCGCCACCGTGATAGGGCGCTTCAGACCGATCGTCGCGATATTCTCGACCATTTCCGCAAAAGTGCGCCGGTTGCGCACACGGGGATTGAGAATACGAATTCGGTCGGTGGGGATGAGAGTGACCTGTTTTTGGGCAATGTCTTGGGCGTCATCTGGCATCAGGCGGCCTCCGTGATCCGGGCCCGGCCAGCGAGCGCATAAAAATAGTCGAGCGTGTCAAAACGATAGGCGTCCAGCGACAGTCCGTTCTGCTCGGCCAACTTCAGCCTGCTCATGGTCATGTCGATGCTCGGCAGAAGGTAATAATCGCGTGGGCCGCTGTTCAATTCGTCCATCCGCACGGCAATCGTGATGTCTGGCACCAGGCCAGTATCAAGACGGATGCGCCATCGCAGGGAACCGCCCTGCGTCTCGAAACACCGGGCAAGCACTACCGACGCCGTGAACTCGTCATTGATGCGGATTCGGTCCGTTTCCGGATCTTGGACAGCCTGGCCGCCGCGTTCGCCGATACCGTCGAGGATCTTGGCCACGATGCCGGGGTGGGTCTGCCGCAAGGCCCGGTTGATCTCGACGTAGCGATAGTCGCGCACCGGCTCGTAGCCGATCATCTGGTAGGCGCGCAGAAGGCTGCCGAAGCGGCTTCGAAAGGCGCTGGAGGATGGCATGTTGTCCTGTTCATCGATGATCAGTCCGGACAGCACGCCTTTCTTTTTCAGCACAGCGCGCAGGGCTTCGAGCAATTCGGCGTCCGTGAAATGTTGACTGCGCGCGTCAACGATTTCGCGTGCGCGCAGAAACAGCACCTCGTCCACAATGGCGGGGTAGGCGCCCTCGGCCCGGATCCACATCTCGCGCGGGTTCACCACTCGCTTGTGCTTCAGCTTGAAGGACACCTTGTTGTAGACGTTGTTGCCGATGTATTTTTCGTTGGTCAGGACCTGGTGCACGGATGCCCGGGACCATGGCCGCTCAAGATCGGTCAGATGCCCCTCGGCATTCAGGGTTTCCGCAATCTCACGCTCCGAGCAGCCATCCTCAACGAACATTCGGTACATGCGGCGCACGACATCCTGTTCCTGCTCAGGGCCCGGAACGAGGACGACCCGGTCGGTATGAAGGCTCTTCTGTTCGCCGCGGGACAACGCGCCCTTCGGGTTGCCGTGTTCGCCGATCAGTACCCGGCGCAACCCATATCCAGCCGCACCGCCTTGGCGGTATCCAAGTTCTACCAGGCGGCATTGCCCGGCGAATACCTTCACCGAAAGCTCGCGGCTGTATTCGCCCGCCATCACCCGCTTGACGGTTTTCAGAAGGTTGGAGCCGATGCTGCCGTCGTTTTCAAATTGCTCACCACAGTAGTGGACGCGGATCCCGGCACGAGAGCAGACATGCTCGTGGTAGGCCCCTTCATCCGCGTCCTGAAACCGGCCCCAGCGGCTGACGTCATAGACCAGAATGGCTCTGAAATCGGCTTGGCCAGTTCGGACCTCGGCCATCAGGTTCTGCAGCGCCTCGCGGCCGTCCAACCGCAACCCGGACCGACCGGAGTCCTCGAAGACGCGCAGGATCTGCAGGCCCCGGGCAGTGGCGTAATCCCGAATGATGTCGAGTTGGTTCTCAGTCGAGTACTTCTGGTGATCGGTCGACATCCGCACATAGGCGACGGCTGGGATATCCTGTCCGGCCTCGTCACCTTTGTCCTCGCTGTTGTATCGACCGTTATTCAAATCGGGTTTTCCTTTTCAGCCTTTTTTGGATTCAATTTTTCCATCTGGCACAAACTCGTCTGGAACGTCGTTTCCTGAAACGGGCAAGGTCTTTTCGTTTGCCCGGCAGCCAGTTTTCAAATTCCAATTCATTATCGAATCTCTCTAATCCGTAATGCCCGTCAGGCGTGGTCCAATGACCCGCACCGGACAAAATCGAATCCCGCCGTTTTCATGGTTCTTCAATTGTTTAACGAAGAAGGACGTAAAAATGCGCGTGAAGATGGGCACAGTTGTGCCGAAAATGGGCACATTTGTGCACCTGGTCGAAGAACCAACCGATTATCGAACCGCCATAGCGATGGCTCTGCACGAAGAGTTGGACGACACACACAGGGCAATCAAAATGGCCATGCGCTGGACGGGTGCCAGCGAACGCACCGTAAAGTACTGGCTCTCGGGCGAGCGGGGGCCGAGCGGCGACCATCTGATCGCCCTCGCGCGGCATTCTGATGCTGTGCTCTATGTTGTTCTTGCACTTGCGGGCCGCCACATTGTCGAGGAGGCAGACGAGTGAGGGGCGAACGATGATCGGCAGTAGTAGGGCGCAGGTCGCTCTTGTTTTGTGTGCGTTTTTGGTTATATTGAGTACAGGCGAGATGAGAGGTGCCGTGCCATGTCCCGAACGACCACGATGACCGTCCGCCTTGGTGGGGCACTGAGTGACTTCGTGTCGGCCAACGTAGGCGATGACGGGTCCTATGAGAACGTCAGCGAGTACATTCGTGACCTGATCCGGCGTGACAAAGAGAGGGCGGAGCAGGAAGCCTTCAACCGGCTGAAGGGCGAGCTGACCCACGCATTCGCAGCGCCCGAGGAGACGTATCAACCGCTGACCGCAGCCGAGGTGATCGCGCGGAACCGGGCCTGATCCAGTGCCCGCCATTCGTATCCAGGAAGGAGCGTCCCATCGCCTCGATGACATCTACCGCTACACCCGTGACAGGTGGGGAGATGATCAGGCCGAGACATACATAACCGGCCTGTTCGCCGCCTTCGACAAGATTGCAGCGCACGGAGTGGCGTCGAAACCGATCCCAGCCGAGTTCGGTGTTGAGGGGTTTTTCTTTCGATACGAGCGTCATTTCGTCTACTGGCGTAATCTATCGAATGGCGACATCGGGATCGTGACCATCCTGCATGAGCGCATGCATCAGATCGACCGCTTCCGGGATGACTTTGGGCTCGGCTGATCGGACGCCTTTTCACGGCGCATCAGATTTGCGCAGCGTGGAATCGTCAATGTTTGCACGGTCCAGCGGTAACAGTAGCCACCTACTTGCTGGAGGTGAGGAGGATGCCGCTCTCACCAGACGGCATCACCACGTGAGACGATTGCAGTGTTGAAAGCTCACGTACGGTACATCGAGCGGAAATTATTAATTTAAAATCAATGCTTTGACTTGGAGAAGGTTCGACGGGGGTCCCGTTCCCTCCGCCAATTAATTCCGTAAGTATCTGATAAGTATTATTAATTTACACCGGGAGTTTTTGTTGCCGCCAACCTTGCCGCCAACGGATGTCTGTTCACTTGCAGTCTGCTGCAAGCATTGGCATCTCGAGACGCCGCATTTCATGGATTTTGGGAGCCAGACCAGCACGAAGTGCATCAGGCTGTAGACGTCCTGAGGTTCAGGTTTGGGTTTTGCTTGTCCCGATATTCTATTCTCAAGTTGTTAGATATATGAGGGCACTGAACAATTGTCGTGACTTTTCACAATAAGTGACATATAATAATGATACAGGCCAACATAGTCAAATAAAATACGCATAAACTTTGAAGACTCCACCTAACCCCTTGTCACATTAGGCAACGGGGTAAATTTTTGCGCGCGTTCTCATGCACAAGGAATAGCAGGAATGAAAGAAACTACTCAGGTAATGTATCTCACGGTGGACCAAGTGGCTGCCAGGTTTTCAGTGTCAAAAGACTCTATCTGGCGCTGGCGCCGTGATGGTGAATTTCCTGCCCCTTACAGGCTTGGTGGACGCACGGCACGCTGGCGTCTTTCAGAAATCGAAGCATGGGAAGCTCAATGCACCTGTGGAATCATTCAGCAGCTCGTCCTCTAAGTCTACAATTCTGAAGTTGCGTTGAAATACTGCCGATAAAACATCTGCCAGCAGAATTCTAATCATCTATTTCTCCAAACCCCCATAGGCGTTCAATCATGCGATTGTCACGCCACGCGCCTTTGCCATCTATTACCGTCAGTGCAGAGCGCAGCAATGTCACGAGAGGCATGCTTATCTTGATCTTTGCCTCCGTGAGCACGTCGATCCATGCACCACTGGT
>JAGXHB010000259.1 GCA_024636425.1 Roseobacter sp. | reverse complement strand
GTGCGGAACGACCTGCGCTGCTGATTGCGGATAGCGCCACGATTGTAGGTGTGATGACCCCGGCGGGACGCGCGCTGAGCAAGCCCAAGGGCGCAGGCTTTATCGCGGACAACTGGCTGGAAAATGACGGCGATGGGGCGGATCAGGCAACGGCAGCGGCCCGCTGGTCCGATCCCATGATGTTCGCGGGACGCGAGGTCATCCACCTCTCTGGAAAACGCGCGCTGGCAGAGTTCGCCGGATGCGGGCCAAACCAGATCGTCGTGGTATCAACCTGGCTTGAAGCTCCGATACCAGGCGATTGTGATGTTTTCGACCCGGACCGGCTGAAACAAACCGGTACCGTGTCCATGTCCATGAAAGAGGGTGTTATCGAAATGAACACGGCCCGCCAAACGGCGGGCACGCGTCTATGGACCAACTGGCCGTGGCGGTAGCGTCAATAGGTACGGATCAATCCGACCAGACGCCCTTGCACTTTGACGCTGTCAGCCGGGAACACCCGCGTCTCGAAGGCGGGGTTGGCCGCCTCAAGCGCGATTGAGCTGCCCTTGCGCTTGAAACGCTTCAACGTGGCCTCGTGATCTTCAACCAACGCCACGACGATGTCGCCATCATCGGCAACAGATGTTTCGCGGATGACCACTACATCACCGTCGTTGATACCGGCCTCGATCATCGAATCCCCGCGCACTTCAAGCGCGTAGTGGTCGCCGCTGCCGCTGATCATGTTGCCCGGCACCGCGACGGAATGGGTCATGGTGCTGATCGCCTCGATCGGGACACCGGCGGCGATGCGGCCCATCACGGGTATGTCGAAGGACGAACCGGTGACAGTCTGCGCAGCCGCAGGTGGCGGCATGTCGGGCTTGTCGCCGTCGATCACACGGGGGGCGAAACCTGCACCGGGCAACGGTCCCATGCTGTCAGGCAGTTTGACCACTTCGATCGCGCGCGCGCGGTGCGCAAGACGCCGGATAAACCCGCGTTCCTCAAGCGCTGTGATCAGACGGTGGATGCCGGATTTCGACCGCAGATCCAGCGCTTCCTTCATTTCGTCAAAACTGGGCGGGACGCCGTCGCGCTGGACACGTTTGTGGATAAAGGCCAGCAGGTCGAGTTGTTTTTTCGTCAGCATCCGAAACAGTCCCTGTTTTGTTGGTTTGTATTTGTTCTATGGATGTTCTTGTTTTGTGTCAACCGTCACAGGGGGATGCAGTCGATCATCTGGCCTTGCTTGCGGGCTTCATCGTCGGGCGGGCGCACCATCAGCACGTCCGCCTGTGCCAGAACCCCCAGCAACGAGCTGTCCTGATTGCTTTCGGGCTGCACTGCGCCGTCCACAAGCATCGCCCGCATATAGTGCGCACGCGGCCCGCCGGCGGGCAGATCGCAGGCCAGCGGCCGTGCGCTGCGCGGTGCGGGTTCGGCGGGCAGTCCGAGCATCTTGCGCAGTACGGGGGCCACGAACACGATCCCGCAGACCATCGCAGACACTGGATTTCCCGGCAGCCCGATCATCGGAATATCGCGCAGCCGCCCTGCCATCAGGGGTTTGCCGGGGCGCATGGCGACTTTGTAGAATGACTGATCCATCCCCATTTCCGCGGCGACGGAGGCGACCAGATCGTGATCCCCGACCGACGCGCCGCCGATCGAGATGATCAGGTCGGCCCCTTGCGCCATCCGGAACGCTTGCGTGAGAGAGGGCACGGTATCGCGGGCAATGGGGATCAGCCGGCAGATCGCGCCCACCTGTTCAAGCTGCGCCGCCAGCCCATAGGTGTTGGAGGCGACGATCTGGTCGGGGCCGGGTGTTTCGCCGGGCTGTACCAGTTCATCACCGGTCGCGATGATCGCGACCTGGGGCTTGATGTGAACCGGCACGGTCGCCACATTCATCGACGCCAACAGGGCGATATCGGCGGGCCGCAGCACACGCGGCGCGGCCATCACATCACCTGCCTTGAAATCACCACCGGCGGGGCGGATGTTTGTCTTGTCCGCGATGTCATGGCCCAGCATCAACAGATCGCCGCGCCGTGTTGTATCTTCCTGAATGACGACGAAATCAGCGCCTTCGGGCACCGGCGCGCCGGTAAAGATGCGCACGGCCTGACCCGCCTTGACGATCCCCTCGAAACGGTGCCCGGCAGCGGCCTCCCCGATGACCTTGAACATGGCATCGGGCTCCACCTCGGTCCGGCGCAGCGCGTAGCCATCCATGGAGGATGCGGCGAAAGGGGGCTGCGTGCGGGTCGCCGTTACATCAAGGGCCAGCACGCGACCGGCGGCGCGGCGCAGAGGAACATGTTCGACACCCATCGGGGCGACCAGATCGAAAAGCTGCCCAAGCGCGTCTTCGACCGAAATCATGACGCTTCGTACCGGCCCGACTTGCCGCCGTCTTTCAGGACCACACGCAGGCCGCCGATTTCCATGCCCTTGTCCACGGCCTTGGCCATATCGTAGACCGTCAGCGCTGCAACGGATGCCGCTGTCAGCGCCTCCATCTCCACGCCGGTCTGTCCTGTCGTCTTGACTGTCGCCTCGATCCGGATGCCGGGCAGGTCGGCGTCGGGCGTCAGTTCGACCGACACCTTGGTGATGGGCAGCGGATGGCACAGCGGGATCAGCGTCGAGGTCTGCTTGGCCGCCATGATACCCGCCAGCCGCGCAACGCCCAGAACATCACCCTTCTTGGCGCGACCTTCTGAAATGATATCAAAGGTTTCGCGCCGCATCTTGATGTAGTTTTCGGCGACGGCCACGCGCGCTGTCACGGCTTTGTCCGACACATCGACCATATGCGCGTCACCCTTGCCGTCAAAATGCGTCAGCGCCATCTACATCCCTCCGGGGCGCAGCGGACTGGCCAGCAGGTTACGGGTGGCGACTTCGACATCATCCTGACGCATCAGGCTTTCGCCGATCAGGAAGACGCGCGCGCCGTAATGCGCCATCTGCGCCAGATCTTCGGGCGTGTTCAGACCGGATTCGCACACGACCATCTTGCTGACATCGACATGCTTGGAGAGTGTTTTGGTGGTATCCAGCGACGTCTCGAAGGTCTTGAGATTGCGGTTGTTGATCCCGATCATCCGGCTTTTCAACAGGTTGGTGCGTTCCAGTTCGGCGGCGTCATGCACTTCGATCAAGGCATCCATGCCCCATTCCTGCGCCGCGTTTTCGAGTTCCAGCGCCTGCGCATCGCTGACCGATGCCATGATGATCAGGATGCAATCCGCACCAAGCGCGCGTGCCTCAGCCACCTGATAGGGATCATACATGAAATCCTTGCGCAGCACCGGCAGGCTACAGGCCTCACGGGCCGCGACCAGATAGTCCTTGGCCCCTTGAAAGCTGGGCGTATCGGTCAGCACCGACAAGCAGGTCGCACCGCCTGCGGCATAGGCGGCAGCAAGGGCTGCGGGGTCAAAATCTTCGCGGATCAGGCCTTTGGAGGGGCTCGCTTTCTTGACCTCGGCGATCAGGCCGTAGCCTTCGCGGGATGCATCGAACAGCGCGTCGGCGAAGGGGCGCACCGGCGGGGCGGCCTTGGCGTCGGCTTCGACCGCTTCCAGCGGCTTTGCGTCCTTGTCGGCAGCAATTTCTTCGAGCTTGTAGGCTTTGATCTTGTCGAGGATGGTTTCGGTCATGATGTCTCCGCTGTTGCCCAGTTTATGGCGGTTTGGCCATTGTCCTGCAACCAGTCATTGCAGCGTGAAAACGGGCGCGATCCGAAAAACCCGCGCCGCGCAGACAGCGGCGAGGGATGGGCCGTCTCGATCTTGAGGTTGGTTTCGGGGTCAACATCGCGTGCGACCTTCTGCGCATGCGCCCCCCACAAGAGATAGGCCCGCGGGCGATCTGACAGATGCGCAAGCACCTGCGTCGTCAGTGTCTGCCAGCCAAGTTTTGCATGACCGCCCGCCACACCCGCAGGCACGGTCAGCGTCGTGTTGAGCAGCAAGACACCCTGTTCCGCCCAGAACCTCAAATCGGCAGAGGTGGGAGAAGCATCAAGATCGGCCCGCAACTCTTTGAATATGTTGAAAAGTGATCGGGGCAGGGGCGTGGTGTCCTTGCTCGCCGAAAACGCCAGCCCATGCGCATGGCCCGGTGTCGGATAGGGATCTTGGCCCAGAATAACGACTTTCACATCCTGCGGCGCAGTCGCTTCCAGTGCGGCAAAGACCTGCGGTGCGGGGGGCAAAATCTGCCGCGGGTCATTCGCCAGCGCGGTTTCGATCCCCGGAAGGGTGTCCGAAAAAAACGGGAGGTCGCGCCAAGCGCCAAGGCGGGACAGATCGAACATCAGCCCGCTTGCGTGATGCGCGCCACTTGGGTGATCTTGTCCCGCGCCGCCCCGCTGTCAATGCTGGTGCGCGCCATCTCGACGCCGGTTTTAAGATCGGGCGCGGCGTCTGCCACCACCAGCGCTGCGGCCGCGTTCAGCAAGACAGCGTCACGGTAGGCTGACGGTTTGCCATCCAGCAACGCGTTGAATTGAATGGCGTTCTCATCCGGTGTGCCGCCCACAATCGCCTCGAAGGGGTGTTCGGGCAAACCGGCATCGGCGGGGGTCACCTCGAATTCGGTCACGCTGCCATCGGGGTTCAGGGCCGCGACCCAGCTCACACCGGTGATGGTCAACTCGTCCGTGCCGTCAGAGCCGTGTACCAGCCATGCTTTTTCAGATCCCAAGGCCCCCAGCGTTTCGGCCATGGGCCGGATCAGATCGCGGCGATAGGCACCCGTCAACTGACGTTTGACACCCGCCGGATTGGTCAGCGGGCCAAGGATGTTGAAGATCGTGCGCGTGCCAAGTTCCGAGCGGGTCGGCATCACATGGGCAATCGCGGGGTGGTGCATCGGAGCCATCATGAAACCGATGCCGGCCTCGCGCAGCGCCGCCTCAACCACTTTCGGCCCGACCATCACTTTGAGACCCATCTGCGTGAGCGCATCCGCCGCACCGGATTTCGACGACAGGTTGCGGTTGCCGTGCTTGGCCACGACCACGCCCGCCCCCGCCACGACAAAGGCCGTCGCGGTCGAGATATTGAGCGTTCCCTTACCGTCGCCGCCTGTGCCGACGATGTCCATCGCCCCTTCGGGCGCGTTCACGGCATGGCACTTGGCACGCATCACATGGGCGGCGGCGGTGTATTCGTCCACCGTTTCACCGCGCGTGCGCAGGGCCATCAGAAAGCCGCCAATCTGGCTGGGGGTCGCTTCGCCATCAAAAAGGATGCCAAACGCTTCTTCGGCCTGGGTGCGCGTCAGGGGGCCATTTGCAGCCGCGTCAATCAGCGGTTTTAGCAGTTCGCTCATGCGGGCACCTTTACGTTGTCGAGAAAGTTTTGCAGCATCAGATGCCCGTGCTCGGACCGGATCGATTCAGGATGGAATTGCACGCCGTGCAGGGGCAGATCGCGGTGTTGCAGGCCCATGATCGTGCCGTCCTCCAGCTCTGCGGTGATCTCAAGACAGTCGGGCAGGGTGGCGCGGTCCACAACCAGCGAATGATAGCGCGTCGCGGCAAAGGGCGACGGCAGGCCGGCAAACACACCTTGGCCGCGGTGGTGCATCTGGCCCATCTTGCCATGCACGATGTCCTGCGCCCGCACGACCTTGCCGCCAAAGGCCTGACCCAGCGTCTGATGCCCCAGACAGACCCCCAAAAGCGGTGTGCGGGTTTCAGCAGCCGCCGCCGTCAGCGCCAGACAGATCCCTGCCTGATCGGGATCGCACGGACCGGGCGACAGAATGATGCCGGCGGGGTTCATGGCCATCGCTGCCTGCACGTCAATCGCGTCATTGCGGCGGATTTCAACCTCGGCCCCCAGATCGCCCAGATAATGCACGAGGTTATAGGTGAAACTGTCGTAATTATCTATCAGCAGCAGCATAGGGGGAATTCTTTGTGTTGAGACAGGGTTTAAGGACTAGAGAAACCGCAGTAAACCACGATATAAAGACAGCCAATACATGTTCAGGCTTAAGACCCATCGTCAAGGGCAGGTGGTCCTGCAGATCCACCGGTGCACGAACATAGCAAACAGGAGTAGTTCAGCAATGGCACGCGGTTTTCTAGGCGGCATCGTCATCGGCGGGGTGTTCAGTGTGGCGGTTGCTGCCGTCGCGTCCTTTGTGGTGCCGATGGGGCCACCGCCGCAGATGGCTGATACGGCACCCGAACCGCTGGAGACCGACCAGCAGCAGGTCGCAACGCCGCCGCAGCCCAAGGCCGAAGATACGCGACCGACGCCCGATACAGCGCCCGCGATGCCCATGACCGCCCCCGAAGCCGAACTCTCCCCCGATGCCGCTGATGACGACGCGCCGTTTCCAGCGCCTGAGCTCTCGCAACCGCTGGACCTTGCGCTGCCCGCCGACGTGACTGAAAACGCAGCGCCGGATCTGACGGCAGAAGTCCCGATCTTTCCCAACCCGATGGCGCTTGCCCCGATGGAGCCTGCAGCCCCTGATGCCAGTGCCGTGTTGCGCGATCCTGTAGAAAGCGATGCGACCGCTGATCCGGTCGTCGATGCAGCCCCTGAACAGGATGCTGGCACCGACGCTCCGCTGGCCGAAACTCCGCTGGCCGATGCTGCCCCAGTGGTGCCAGAGTCCCCGCAGGTTGAAGACGCGCCCGAGGACGTAGAACAGCCCGAAACGGTGGCGGAGGGCCGCCCCACCATCGGGGCACCCGCCGCCATCACGTCCGAGCGTGACACCGGCGTAACCGTGAACCGCCTGCCGACCGCGCTGTCGCCAGCACAGCCCGACAACGCGGCTGAAGCGACCGAGCCGCAATCCGCGATCAAACGTTTTGGCCAGCCTTTTGCGAATCCCGATGACAAACCGCTGATGAGTGTCCTTCTGATTGATCAGGGCAGCGACCTTGAAGGCGGAGAGGTGGGCATCGCCGCCCTGCGCAGCTTCCCCTATCCGGTCAGTGTTGCCGTTGACATGTCCTTGCCCGACGCTTCGGAGCGTATGGGGATCTACCGCGACGAAGGCTTCGAAGTGCTGGCCATGGTGGACCTGCCCGAGGGCGCACAGGCCACGGATGCCGAAACCACGCTTGGCGTCGCCTTTGACCGGATGCCCGAAGTGGTCGGCGTGCTGGAAGGGCCGGGGGCAGGCCTGCAACCTGACAGGACTGTCGCGGATCAGGTCACAGCCATCCTGAGACAGGGCGGCTATGGCCTTGTGACGCAGGACAAGGGGCTGAACACCATGCCCAAACTTGCCTTAAAAGAAGGCGTCCCTGCGGCCCCGATCTTTCGCGATTTCGACAGCAAGGATCAGACGCCCACGGTGATCCGCCGGTTCCTCGATCAGGCAGCGTTCAAGGCCGGG
>JAGXHB010000258.1 GCA_024636425.1 Roseobacter sp. | reverse complement strand
GCTGTCCATTGCGCCGGGTGTTGCTTCGCTGGCATTCTGGGTCGCACAGCAGGTGCTTGCGGGTGAAGATGTACCCAAGGATCTGACCGTGCCGTTCCTGAAGATCACGCAAGACAGTCTCGACGACGCGCTAGCCAGTACAACCGAAGGGTCTGTGGCCAATGTGACGTACGAGCTCGAGGACGCCAAGCAGGTCATCGCGGACGCCAAGTGATATTTTCTAGGGCCGCCCTTAAGGGCGGCCCGTTTTTCTCATTCCAAGAATGGAGCGCTCATGCTTGATCATGAGAGCGCCCTGATCGTGACGCTCGTCGATGCGGCCAAGCATTTTGGCCCGGTGCGTGCGCTCGACGGGGTTAGCCTGTCGGTTGCCGGGGGTGATTGCATTGGGCTTGTCGGCCACAACGGGGCAGGCAAGTCGACACTTGTGAATCTGATCAACGGTGGACTTGCGCCATCGTCGGGAAACATCAAGTTTTCTGAGGGTGCAACGGCGCTTGTAGCCGGAGTGCGTTCGGTCTTCCAAGAACTGTCACTCTGCCCGAATTTGACCGTGGCCGAGAATCTGAAGATTTCGCACAGCGCCCTGAAAGGTCCCGGTTGGAGACGAACAGCGCGGGCGGAAATACGCGCAAGCCTCGACACGCTCTTTCCTGGGCACAACATTGACGCAGATGCGGAAGTGGATACCCTGTCTATAGCGGAACGGCAGATGGTCGAAATAGCCATTGGCTTCGCGCCGCGTGGTTCCCGAGCCCGACTTGTTATCCTGGACGAGCCCACATCGTCTCTGGATCAGGGCATTGCGGATCAATTGCTGACACACATCAAACGCTTCTGCGCATCGGGCGGGGCGGTCATCTTTATTTCGCATATGCTCGGTGAGATCTTTGAAGTCTCCAACCGCATCATCGTGTTAAAGGATGGCAAGGTCGTTGCTGAACGTGGGTCTGGTGAGTTCACCCGCCAAGGCCTCGTCGATGCCATGGGGCACGTCGCACCTGAAACCATTGAAGAATCCGGACCTAAGGGAGACTATGGCCCGGAAGTATTTTCCACCAGTCAGGGACTGTCCGCACGCCAAGGCGAGATTGTAGGGCTGTCCGGGCTCGCCGGGCACGGACAGGCGGAAGCGCTGGCACGACTTTACCTGTCGCGTTCGTCCGCTTGGCAGTCCAGCAAATCGCCCGAGGTGGTTTTTGTTGCGGGCGACAGACCGCGAGACGGTGTACTGCCGCTCTGGTCGATCTTGCGCAACATTTCGATTTCAGTGCTGCAACAGACTGCAAAGCGTGGCTTTGTGAACCGGCTCGCCGAGACCGCAGTTGCGGCAGATTGGAAGACCCGCATCGGTATCCGCACAGATGATGTGAAGAACCCGATCTTGTCGCTGTCGGGCGGAAATCAACAAAAGGTGCTTTTCGCCCGCGCGCTCGCCTCCAGCGCACCGTTGGTGATAATGGACGACCCGATGCGCGGCGTCGATGTCGGAACCAAGCAGGACGTCTATGCCATGATCCGTGCGGAAGCAGTAAAAGGCCGCACTTTTCTGTGGTACTCGACCGAAACTGAAGAGGTCTGCCAGTGCGACCGGGTTTTTGTCTTTCGCAATCACGAGATCAGCGCCGAACTTACCGGCGCCGACATCACTGAGGAAAAGATTCTTGGCGCGTCTTTCGAAATGCAGGAGGCATCATGAACTTTCTCGCCCGCCACAGGATCATCCTGCCTGTGGTTTCGCTAGCCGTTCTGTTGGCCGCGACCTTTTACATGCAGCCTCGCGCAATGAGCTATTTTGGTTTGAACCTTCTGTTTAATCTGGCTGTTCCAATTGCGCTGGCGACAATTGCTCAGATGATGATCATCATGGTCAACGACATCGACCTCTCGCTCGGGGCCTTTGTGAGTCTGGCGGCCTGTGTGACGGCGACATTTCTCAACGATACGCCGATGCTGGGTCTGCTGATCCTGCTGGCGCTCATCCTGTCCTATGCGGCACTCGGCGCGATCATTCACGCGTTGGAGCTGCCCGCCATCGTGGTGACACTTGGCATGTCCTTTGTCTGGGGCGGGCTGGCGCTGTTTATTCTGCCGTCGCCAGGAGGGGAAAGTCCGGGCTGGCTGCGAACGCTCATGACGGTAAAACCGCCCTTTGCACCGATGGCGGTGGTTGCTGCCGTGATCATCTCCATTGTCACCCATCTGTTGATTATCCGCTCAGGCCTCGGAACGGTCTTGCGCGGTGTCGGCGGCAATGCGCGCTCGGTCGCACGCGCGGGCTGGTCGGTGATCTGGCTTAAGGCGCTGGCATATGGTCTGGCAGGGCTATTCGGAGTGCTTGCGGGCATGGCGCTGGTGGGATTGGCAACATCAGCCGATGCCAACATAGCACTGCGCTACACGCTGTTGTCCATCGCTGGGGTGATCCTGGGCGGGGGCGAATTCACCGGCGGCAAGGTCAGTCCGACAGGTGCGGTGATCGGAGCGCTTACCCTTACTTTGGCGGCGTCGTTCCTGTCTTTCATGAGGCTGTCGCCAGACTGGCAGATCGGCGCGCAGGGCGCGATCCTGATCCTTGTCTTGACCGCACGCCTGATCTTTAGCCGCAAGGGTGTTGAGACATGAATCCGCTGACCAAACCCTGGATCTGGTCGTGGCTGGCAGCCGCCGTGGCCTTTGGACTGACCATTGGTCTGACTGCGGGCCATGGTGCCGGAGAACTGGCCTATGCGGCGCTGTCATTTGGTGCTTTTGCTGCCATCGTGGGCCTCGGGCAGATGCTGGTAATCACGCTGGGACCGGGCAATGTCGATCTGTCAATCCCGGCGACCATGACGCTGGCGGCCACTTTGGCGTTGAAGGCGATGAGCTCGGATCCAGGCACCGCTTTTCTGGGTCTGTGCATTGCGATTGCGGTGGGACTGGGAACCGGTCTGGCCAACTACTTCTTGATCTTTCTTTTACGCCTGCCGCCGATCATCGCGACGCTGGCCGCGTCTCTAATCTATCAGTCTATCGCAATCTGGTCGAATCGCGGCCTGCGGATCAAGCCACCCACCGGACTGGCCGATTTCGCCACCGGACGTTTTCTCGGATTGCCGAACGTGGCATGGGTTGGGCTTCTCCTTGCTGTCTTGGTCTGGATCTTGCTGGAACGGTCGGTCTGGGGCCGGATGCTGCTGGCCACCGGGCAAAACCTGCGCGTCGCCCGCCTTGCCGGTGTGCCGGTCGAACTGGTCCGCGCTACCACCTATGTATCGGTGGCGGTCTTTGCGTCGCTTGCGGGTTACCTGCTGGCCAGCTTTTCCGGTGGTGCGGCGCTGAACATGGGCGCGGAGTACCTGTTGATGTCGATTGCCGTGGTCGTCATCGGCGGCAGTTCGATCTCAGGGGGCAATTCCAACGTACCGGGCGTTTGGGGGGCGGCGTTGTTCATGTTTCTGGTGGTCTCGATGCTCAACAGTTACGGCGCGGGGGCGGGCGTGCGTAACGTGCTGACAGGAACCATCATCATCGGCATCGTCATTGCTGCCAGCACAAGGAGGGTTCGCGCATGAAGTCGATGCCGCCGCATCTGGAAATCCACGATGACCGCTTTGCCGCTCTGGTCCACCCTATCTCGACGTTGGACGTGATCGCGGAAGGTTTCATATGGACCGAAGGGCCAGTCTGGTTCGGCGATCATGACTGTTTGCTGTTTTCGGACATTCCCAGTCAGCGCATCATGCGCTGGTCCGAAGCCACAGGGCTGTCAGTTTTCCGGAGCGGATCAAGGTTCAACAACGGCAATACAAGGGATCGCCAGGGGAGGCTTGTAGGATGTCGTCACGGCGCACGGGATGTGGTGCGGTCAGAACCCGACGGATCGCTGACCGTCCTCGCGGACAATTTTCAGGGCAATCGCCTGAATTCGCCCAACGATGTGGTCGTCAGTTCTGATGGAACGGTATGGTTCACCGATCCGACGTACGGCATCATCTCAAACTTCGAGGGCTGTCGCAGCGATCCCGAACAATCCGCTCGAAATGTCTTTCGCTTATCCGTTGATGGCGATCTTAGCGCGGTCGTGAGCGATTTCGTCCAGCCCAACGGCTTATGTTTTTCACCTGATGAAAAGACACTCTACATCGCCGAAAGTGGATCGAGCCACGACACATCCGTTCCGTCTGTCATCCGCCAGTTCGCAGTCGAAGGCGACAGTCTGCGGGACATTGGCGTATTTGCAGAAATCGATAGAGGTCTGCCCGACGGAATGCGCTGCGACGTTATGGGAAATCTTTGGTCTTCGGCGGCGGACGGGGTGCATTGCTATGACCAGGAGGGCGTGCTTTTGGGCAAAATTCTAGTGCCGCAAGTTGTGTCCAATCTATGCTTTGGCGGGCGCGATGGCCACAGGATGTTCATCACGGCAACCACTTGTGTCTATCGCGTTTTTGTGGACGTTCGGGGGGCCGAACCTTGGGCCTTGGGACGCGTGTGAGCGCGACAAGGACGACTCGAGCCAAGCCGACTGAGGCCACGAAGAATGTTGAGGTGATCCGCTGGAGCCTTTTTCATTCCGCCACCTGACCTGGAAGTTCGGGGGCTGTATTCCTGATGGGCTCATCATGATCAGTTCAGATCTGGAACAAGGTGAGGTACGCTAATCAATCGCAAAGTCGGCTTGCAAGTAGAAACCCCGGCAGCAGGTGAAGCATGCAAGTATTGGTTTTTTGAACCCAGTGAAGGCCAGACCCGACAACATCTGCAATTGTGCGCAATTTTCAGGCAAGATGGCGGACTGGGTGTCGCTACACTGACGTTCAACATTGCCAATTGTGCCAAGGTTTGCTGACTCTCCACCGATGCAGCGACTTCTGAAAATAACAATCGTCGAAAGCGATCCGGCCCGCGCCGCGCTGATCGAGGAAAGCCTGTTGCGGGTGGGGCAATACGAACTCAACATCATCGACGACATGACCCGGCTGAATGCGGCGATCAAAGAGATCAATCCGGACATCGTGCTGATCGACCTCGACAATCCCTCGCGCGATGCGTTGGAGGAGTTGACACTGGCAACGGCTCCGCTGGAACGCCCCGTCGCACTTTTTGTGGATCAGGGCGATGCGAACCTTACCAAACTCGCGATCGAGGCGGGGGTGTCCGCATATGTCGTCGACGGGCTGCGTGCCGACCGTCTGAAGCCGATCCTTGATGCCGCCGTCGCGCGGTTCAACATGTTCCGGCAGATGCGCACGGAGCTCGCTGCTACGAAACGCGCTCTTGAAGAACGCAAGGTCATCGATCGGGCGAAGGGCATCCTGATGAAGGCAAAAGGGATCGACGAGGAAGCCGCATATGCCTTGTTGCGCCGCGCTGCTATGGATCAGGGCCGCAAGGTCGGCGATGTCGCCGAGGCACTGGTCAGCACCGCAGGCCTGCTATCATGACGACCACGATTCCTGTCGGCTTTGTTCCGCTGATTGACGCGGGTCCCTTGATCGTTGCGGTCGAGATGGGGTTCGACCGCGCCGAGGGCATCGCCTTGGACCTGCGGCGGGCGAATTCATGGTCGGCGCTGAGGGACATGGTGACATTCGGGCAGGTCACCGCGGCGCAGATGCTGTCGCCGATGCCTGTCGCCACGGCGCTGGGGTTGGGCGGGGCCGGTGCGGCACTGGCCGCGGTCTCGGTCCTGTCAACCAACGGAGAGGTGGTTTGCGTCAGCGAGGCGATGGCCAGGAAACTGCGCGATGCAGGCCACGCTTTCGATTTCGACGATGCCCACGCGGCGGGCAGCGCCTTGATCGCAGCAGCAGACGGGCCGCTGCGCATCGCGGTGCCCTTCCCTTTCTCGATGCACGCAGAGCTGCTGTATCACTGGCTGACGGCGCTGGGTCTACCTGCACCCTCCGGCATCGAGATCCGTACCGTTCCGCCGCCTTTGATGGGGGCAGCACTGGCGGCGGGTGAGCTTGACGCCTGTTGCGTCGGCGAGCCTTGGGGGTCGATGGCGGTCGAACGGGGGGTCGGGGCGTTGCTGTTGCCCGGCTCCGCAATCTGGCCCGGAGTGCCCGAAAAGGTGCTGGGCGTGCGCGCAGACCTTGCCGACAGCGACCCCGAGCCCCTGAGCGCCCTGATCCGTGCCCTGTTGCACGCGGGCCAATGGCTGAACGATCCACGCAGCCGTGTGACGGCCTGCGAGATCTTGTCGGGGCGCGATTACCTCGACGTGCCGACAGAGGTGATCGACCGCGCTTTGTCAGGCCACATGACGATCTCGGCGCGCGGCGACGTCCGCGTCGTGCCGCAATTCGTGGATTTCGGCCGATTTGCACCACAACAGGTGCATGCGGCATGGATCGGCGGCCGACTGGCCGCACGTCTGGGCCTCGATCGCGGCACCTCTCAGGCGGCGGCCCAGGCGACCTACCGCACCGATCTGCATGAAAGCGCGGTGCAGGAGATTCCCGGTTACGTACAGGAACCTGTTGCGTTGGCCCGTTCATTTGATGGTCAGAATTTCACCCCCGCGCCGCAGGAGTGACCATGAATTCAGCACAATCATGCCGCGATGCAGAAAAATGGCCCGCTGCAGCCGCAAATCCTGTTTTACCGTTGATTAACGCCGCCGGGTAAACATTGATCAAGGTCAGGCAGACAATGGCGTCCGCCTGATCCCATTCCCAAAGTCCGGGTAATCCGAGCACAGCCGCTCGACCCTTCATGCCAGCGCATGAGGTTGGTCAGCGGCTATTTTTCGTATGTCCGGGCGTCTTTCCCGGACCCTAAAGGGACGACAAAATGAAACATATCTCTGCTTTGCTTCTGACGACCACGCTGCTTGCAAGCCCATCCTTTGCCGAGATGCTGGCGCTTGAAAAAGACGAGCTGAAGTTCGGCTTCATCAAGCTGACGGACATGGCGCCGCTGGCTGTGGCCTACGAAAATGGCTATTTCCTCGACGAAGGGCTGTTTGTCACGCTCGAGGCGCAGGCGAACTGGAAGGTCTTGCTCGACGGCGTGATCGGCGGACAGTTGGACGGCGCACATATGCTGGCAGGACAACCGCTGGCGGCGACCATCGGCTATGGCACCCAAGCGCATATCATCACCCCCTTCTCGATGGACCTGAACGGCAACGGGATCACCGTGTCCAACGCAGTCTGGGAGGAAATGAAGCCGAACATTCCAACAGGCGCCGACGGCAAGCCCGTGCATCCGATCAGCGCTTCAGCGCTGGCCCCGGTCGTGGCCAGCTACAAGGCCGCAGGCAAGCCGTTCAACATGGGCATGGTGTTTCCCGTCTCTACCCACAACTACGAATTGCGCTACTGGCTGGCAGCGGGCGGGTTGAACCCCGGCATCTATACCCCCAACGACACTACTGGCACGATCGGGGCCGAGGTCATGCTGTCGGTCACCCCGCCGCCGCAGATGCCGGCCACGATGGAGGCCGGGACCATCGACGGCTACAGCGTGGGCGAGCCATGGAACCAGCAGGCCGTCGTCAAGGGGATCGGCGTGCCGGTGATCACCGACTACGAACTGTGGAAGAACAACCCCGAAAAGGTGTTCGGCATCACCGATGCGTTCGCCGGGGAAAACCCCAACACCACCATCGCACTGACCAAGGCATTGATCCGCGCGGCCATTTGGCTGGACGAGAACGACAACGCCAACCGGGAAGCCGCCGTCGACATTCTGGCGCGTCCCGAATACGTCGGGGCGGATCGCGAGGTCATCGCGGCCTCGATGACCGGCACCTTCGAGTATGAGAAGGGCGATGTGCGTGACGTGCCCGACTTCAACGTCTTCTTCCGCTACAACGCGACCTATCCGTTCTACTCGGATGCGGTCTGGTATCTGACCCAGATGCGCCGCTGGGGGCAGATTGCGGAACCTAAGGACGACGCCTGGTTCGATGAAACCGCAAAATCGGTGTATCGTCCCGACATCTACCTTCAAGCCGCGCAGATGCTGGTGGACGAAGGTTTGGCGGACGCCGCCGACTTCCCCTTCGACAGTGATGGCTACAAGGCTCCGACGCCGGCCGCCGACATTATCGACGGTATCCCCTACGACGGTAAAACTCCCAACGCCTACATCGACAGCCTGCCCATCGGGCTCAAGTCCGGCGACGTGGCCGGCGGCTGACTTGACGGTGTCGCCCCTGACCAGGGCGACCCTCTTTTCCCCAATCTGAACCAAGGACATTGCAATGACCGCTGTCGATCCCGATCACCTCGAAGCCCAACAGCGTGAAGCCCGCCGCGCCGCGTGGTTCACGCGCATCAACAAGGCGGACGCATGGTTCGCCGTTCTCGGCCTTGGCTGGCTCACCCCGTTGATCAAAGCCGCAGTCGGCGACAATCCCCGCGCGCAGATGAAAGATGTCTGGCTGCTGCTGGGCGTGCCGGTGCTGTCCATCACCGTGTTCCTGATGCTGTGGTCCGCACTGGCCCCAAGGGTCGTGACCTCGCTGGGCGCGATCCCCGGACCCGTTGCCGTCTGGCAAGAGGCCAAGGGCTTGCACGCCGACGCCGTCGTCAAGTGGGACAAGGCCGCAATTTTCCAGGAGCGTCTGGACCAACGCAACACCAAGCTGATTGCAGACGGCCGCGCGTCCGAGGTCAAGGACATCGCCTATACCGGATCGCCCACCTACTACGGGCAGATCTGGACCTCGATCAAGACCGTGTTCTTCGGGTTCCTGGTCGCTTCGGTCGTCGCGATCCCCCTGGGTATTTCCGCAGGCCTGTCGCCTGCGGCGAATGCCGCGCTTAACCCGTTGATCCAGATATTCAAGCCGGTGTCGCCGCTGGCCTGGCTGCCTATCGTCACCATGGTCGTCTCTGCGGTCTATGCCTCCAACGACGGGATGTTTTCCAAATCGTTCCTCGTCTCGGCGATCACCGTGACGTTGTGTTCGCTGTGGCCGACGCTGATCAACACCGCCCTCGGCGTCGCCTCCATCGACCGCGACCTGATCTCGGTCAGCCGCGTGCTCAAGATGGGACCCTACGCTAAGATCACCAGGCTGGTGCTGCCCTCGGCGCTGCCGCTGATCTTCACCGGATTGCGGCTGAGCCTCGGCGTGGGCTGGATGGTCCTGATCGCGGCAGAAATGCTGGCGCAGAACCCCGGCCTGGGCAAGTTCGTCTGGGACGAATTCCAGAATGGCTCGTCGCAATCGCTGGCCCGTATCATCGTGGCGGTGCTGACCATCGGCATCATCGGCTTCCTTCTGGATCGCGTGATGCTTGCGTTCCAGTCGTTTTTCACCTTCTCGGCGCAGCGGTGAACGGCATGGGCATTCTGGAATTCAAGAACGTGAACAAGGGATTCGGCGAAGGCACCCACCGCGCCGAGGTCCTGCATGACATCACGCTGGACGTGAAGGAAGGCGAGTTCCTGGCCATCCTGGGGTTTTCCGGCACGGGGAAATCCACGCTGATGAACCTGGTCGCGGGGCTCGAGATGCCTGACAGCGGCACGCTGACCTTTCGCGGCGCGCCGATTGCAGGGCCCGGACCGGACCGGGGGCTGGTGTTCCAAAGCTACAGCCTGATGCCGTGGTTGACGGTGCGCGGCAACATCATGCTGGCCATCGAGGCGGTCCACGGCAAATTGCCCAAGACCGAAAAGGCAGCCAAGGCCGATCACTACATCGCCATGGTGGGGCTGACCCATGCGGCCCACCGCCGTCCTGCCGAACTGTCGGGTGGCATGCGCCAGCGGGTCGCCGTGGCGCGGGCCTTGGCGATGGAGCCCGACCTGCTGTTGCTGGACGAGCCGCTGTCGGCGCTGGACGCGCTGACCCGCGCCAATCTGGCTGACGAGATACTCGAGATCTGGGAGGCGGACAAAAAGACCTGCATCCTGATCACCAACGATGTCGACGAGGCGATCTTGCTGGCCGACCGCATCATCGTGCTGAACCCCGACGGCACGCTGGCCGCACCGGTAGCCGTCACCATACCCCGTCCGCGCAACCGCGACGCGATGAACCACGACGCGGCCTTCAAGGCATTGCGCGCCCAGGTCACGCAATACCTGATGGATGTGGGCATCGCTGCCAGGGTCGCGGAAACCAGGCATCTGCCCAACGTCACGCCAATCCACCAGACAGTGCCCGCCGTGGTCAAGGACGCACGCGCAGGCATGATCGAAGATCGGTTTCTGGACTTCTCGCAACTGCACAAGGTCTACCCGACGCCCAAAGGTCCGCTGACGGTCGTCGAGGATTTTGACCTCAAGGTAAACCAGGGAGAGTTCATCAGCCTGATCGGCCACTCGGGCTGCGGCAAGTCGACCGTGCTGACCATGGCCGCAGGTCTGAACGCCATTTCAAAGGGCGCCATCAAACTGGACGGCCGTCACGTCGAAGGAGCCGACCCCGAGCGTGCCGTTGTTTTCCAGTCGCCCAACCTGTTCCCTTGGCTGACCGCCAGGGAAAACGTCGCGATCGGTGTGGACAGGGTCTATCCCCGTGCAAGCGGGGCCGAGCGGCAGGAGGTGGTGGAATACTATCTCGAGCGCGTGGGTCTGGCCGATGCGATGGACCGTGGCGCACATTCAATGTCGAACGGCATGAAACAGCGCGTCGGCATCGCACGGGCCTTTGCTCTCAGCCCAAAGCTGCTGTTGCTGGACGAACCTTTCGGCATGCTGGATTCGCTCACCCGTTGGGAGCTGCAAGAGGTCCTGATGGAGGTCTGGTCACGCACCAAGGTCACCGCAATCTGCGTCACTCACGACGTGGACGAGGCGATCTTGCTGGCCGATCGCGTGGTCATGATGACCAACGGCCCACAAGCCACCATCGGCAAGATCACCGAGGTGAAGCTGCCGCGCCCGCGCACCCGCAAGGCGCTGCTGGCGCATCCGGATTACTACGAATACCGGCAGGAGGTTCTCGATTTTCTGACCGAGTACGAGCACGGGGCCAAGCCCGTGCGCAACCCCAAACCATCCCTCGCGGCGGAGTAAGCCATGACCAGAAACCTGATCGTCATCGGGGCCGGTATGGCCTCGGGCCGGATGCTGGAGCATCTGTTCGAAACCCAACCCGGCGCGTGGAACGTCACGCTGTTCAACGCAGAGCCGCGCGGCAATTACAACCGGCTGATGCTGTCGCCCGTGCTGTCCGGCGACAAGACCTACGCCGAGATCGTCACCCACGATGCGGACTGGTACAAGGCGCATGACGTGACCTGCCGGTTCGGTGAAAAGGTGCTGCGGATCGACCGCGACGCACAGGTCGTCGTCGGTGAAAACGGCGTGGTGCCTTACGACCGTCTGGTTATCGCCACCGGATCGAACCCTTTCATGATCCCGCTGCCCGGTCACGATCTCGACGGTGTCATTCCCTACCGTGATCTGGATGACACCCAGACGATGATGGCCCTTGGCGTCAGGCCCGGTGCGCGCGCCATCGTCATTGGTGGTGGTCTGCTGGGGCTGGAGGCGGCGGCCGGCATGAAGGCGCAGGGTGTCGATGTAACGGTCATTCACGTCATGGGCCACCTGATGGAACGCCAGCTGGACGAAGCGGCGGGCTACCTGCTGAAAAACGCGCTCGAGGCAAAGGGGATCACGGTTCTGACCGGGGCCAATTCCACGGAGATCCTCGGCCGCGACGGGCGCGTCTGTGGGCTCTTGCTGGATGACGGCAGCGAAATTGCCTGTGATCTTCTGGTCATGGCAGTGGGCATCCGGCCCAACGTGACCCTGGCCAAGGCATCCGGCCTCGCGGTCGGGCGCGGCATTCACGTGGACAATGCGATGGTCACCTCCGACGCGCATGTTCTTGCCCTTGGCGAATGTGTCGAACATCAGGGCGCGGTATTTGGTCTTGTCGCCCCCCTGTACGACCAGGCCAAGGTGGCCGCGGACACGCTGGCCGGAAAGCCTGCGACCTTTGCCCCCAAGGAGGTCGCCACCAAGCTTAAGGTGACCGGGTGCAACTTGTTCAGTGCGGGCGATTTTGCCGAAGGTGACGGACGCGAAGACATCGTGTTCCGCGACCCCGCACGCGGGGTCTACAAGCGGCTGGTGCTGGAAGGTCCCCGACTGATCGGTGCGGTGATGTACGGCGACACCGCAGACGGGGCGTGGTTTCACGGGCTGATCAAGGACCACAGTGACGTGTCCGACATGCGCGACACGTTGATCTTTGGCCCGACGTTCCAGGGGGGTGCCCCCTCGGACCCGTTGGCAGCCGTTGCAGCCTTACCGGGTGACGCGGAAATCTGCGGCTGCAACGGCATTTGCAAATCCACCATCGTCGACGCGATCAACGGCGGGGCCACCACGTTGTCCGATGTGCGCGCGCAAACCAAGGCCAGCGCCTCGTGCGGGACGTGCACGGGGCTGGTCGAACAGGTCATGGCGCTGACCCTCGGTGACGGGTTCGAGGTCCAGACCGTCAAGCCGATGTGCCCCTGCACGCCGCTGACCCACATGGACGTGCGTCGTCTGATCAAGAGCCGCGCGCTGAAATCCATGGCCGCGGTGATGCAGGAGTGCGGCTGGACCACGTCCTGCGGCTGCGCGTCCTGCCGTCCGGCGCTGAACTATTACCTGTTGTGCGACTGGCCCGGAGAGTATCAGGACGACGATCAAAGCCGTTTCGTGAACGAGCGGATGCACTCCAACATTCAAAAGGACGGCACCTATTCCGTCGTGCCGCGCATGTGGGGCGGGATCACCACCCCGGACGAATTGCGCGCGATCGCGGATGCGGCGGACAAGTATGCGGTGCAGACGGTCAAGGTGACAGGTGGCCAGCGCATCGACCTGCTTGGGGTCAAGAAGCAGGACCTGCCCGACATCTGGGCCGATCTGAACGCCGCCGGAATGGTCAGCGGTCAGGCCTATGCCAAAGGGCTGCGCACGGTGAAAACCTGCGTCGGCACGGACCATTGCCGCTTTGGCACCCAAGACAGCACTGGTCTGGGCATCCGCATGGAAAAGGCACTGTGGGGCTCCTGGACACCCGCCAAGGTCAAGATGGCGGTGTCAGGGTGTCCGCGCAACTGCGCCGAAAGCACCTGCAAGGACGTGGGCGTGATCTGTGTCGACAGCGGCTACGTGCTGCACATCGGCGGAGCTGCGGGGCTGCACATTCAGGGCACCGAAGTGATGTGTACCGTCAAGACCGAAGACGAAGTTCTGGAATACACCGCCGCCGTTGTGCAGCTCTACCGTGAAGAGGCCGCCTATCTCGAGCGGATGTACAAGTGGATGGACAACGTCGGCCTTGACCACATCGTCGAGCGGGTCGTGACCGATGCCGACAGCCGCCGCGCGCTGGCCGACCGGTTCCATCATGCACAGACGTTCATGCAGCAAGACCCGTGGGCCGAGCGGACCAAGGCCAGCTACCGCGCACTCTATGCCCCGCTTGCCGATCTGACACTGGAGGCCGCAGAATGACCGACTGGACCGACATTGGCGCACTGACCGACATTCCCGAACGCGGTGCCCGCGTGGTGAAAACGCACTTGGGCTGCGTCGCGGTGTTCCGCACCGCAGACGACGAGGTTTTTGCCATCGACGATGCCTGTCCGCACAAGGGCGGCCCGTTGAGCGAGGGGATCGTTCACGGACGCTCCGTCACGTGCCCGTTGCACAACATGGTGCTGCGGCTGGACTCGGGGGTGGCGCAGGGCGCCGACGAGGGGGCGGTGAACACCTATCCCGTCCGCGTGGAAGGTGGCCGGATCATGCTGGACACCGCGCGCCTGCGTCGCGGGCAGGTGGCGTGATGGACGCAGCACCACAGGCGCCGGAAATCCGCACCACCTGTGCCTATTGCGGGGTGGGTTGCGGGGTGCTGGCGCGGCCTGATGGCGCAGGCGGCGTCACGGTGCGCGGCGACCCGGATCATCCCGCGAACTACGGACGGTTGTGCTCCAAGGGCTTTGCACTGGGCGAGACGCTGTCGCTGGACGACCGGCTGCTTGCCCCCCGCGTGAACGGGGTAGACACCGACTGGGGTGCAGCACTGGGGCTGGTCGCGGACCGCTTCAGCCAGACCATCGCGCGGCACGGACCGGACTCCGTGGCCTTCTACGTCTCTGGCCAATTGCTGACCGAGGATTACTACGTCGCGAACAAGCTGATGAAGGGCTTTTTTGGCTCGGCGAACATCGACACGAATTCGCGTCTATGTATGGCCTCGACCGTCGCGGGGCAGAAACGGGCGTTCGGCACCGATACCGTGCCCGGCACCTACGAAGATCTGGAGCTTGCCGACCTCGTGGTGCTGGTGGGCAGCAATCTTGCGTGGTGCCATCCGGTGCTCTACCAGCGTCTGGCCGCAGCCAAGGCTGCGCGGCCCGACATGAAAGTCGTGGTGATCGACCCGCGCCGCACGGCCACCTGCGATCTGGCCGATATGCATCTGGCGCTCGAGCCCGGCAGCGACGTTGCCCTGTTCAACAGGTTGCTGGTGGCACTCCACGACAGCGGGGCGGTTGACGCTGACTACATGTGCCATGTCAACGGGTTTGACGAAACGTTGCGGGCGGCGATGGCACAGGACACGAGAGTCACCGGCCTCGATCCGGCGCAAGTGACGGCCTTTTGCGCGCTTTGGGTACGCACTGAAAAAGTTGTGACCGTCTTCAGCCAGGGCGTAAACCAGTCGTCCTCCGGCACCGACAAGGTCAATGCGATCATCAACTGCCATCTTGCCACGGGCCGTATCGGCAGGCCCGGCATGGGACCGTTCTCGGTCACGGGTCAACCCAATGCCATGGGCGGCCGCGAAGTCGGTGGTCTGTCCAATGCGCTTGCCTGCCATCTGGACATTGAGGATGGCGGTCATCGCGATCTGCTGCGCAGCTTCTGGCAGGCCCCCGCGATGCCCCAGCGTGCAGGACTGAAGGCGGTGGATCTGTTTGATCGGGTCCGCACCGGGCAGATCAAGGCGCTTTGGATCATCTGCACCAACCCCGCCGTGTCGATGCCCGACGCAGATGTCGTGCGCGACGCGATTGCCGCCTGCGATTTTGTCGTGGTCAGCGACGTGACCGCCAACACGGATACCGCGCGTCTGGCACATGTTCTGCTGCCTGCAACCGGTTGGGGCGAAAAGGACGGCACGGTCACCAATTCCGATCGGACGATCAGCCGCCAGCGCGCCGTGTTGCCCGCACCGGGATCAGCACGCCCGGACTGGGCGATCCTGTGCGACGTGGCGCGACGGATGGGGTTTTCGGCAGCATTCGATTACACGTCTCCCGCCGGGATTTTCGAAGAATACGCGGCGCTCTCGGGATTGGCGGCAGCGCGGGGACGAGACTTTGACATCTCCGGGCTGACCGGATTGGGGCAGCCGGGCTACGATGCCCTGCCGCCCACCCGCTGGCCCGTCACCGCGCAAGGCCAGACTGAGCGCTTCTTCGCCAATGGACAGTTCTTCACCCCTGACGCCCATGCCCGCATGGTGCCGGTCACGGCGCGCCCGCCTGCCGCCCGAACCGGCCCGCGCTATCCCTTCCGTCTGAACACCGGACGCATCCGCGACCAGTGGCACACGATGACGCGCACCGCCAAGGCCCCCCGCCTGAACCAGCATCTGGGAGAGCCGTTTCTCGAGATCCACCCCGACGATGCCGTTGCTTTGGGCGTCACCCCCGCCATTCTGGTGCGTGTGACCAGCCCCACGGGCACCTGCATCCTGCGGGCGCTTGTCACCGACCGTGTGCAGCCGGGCCAGGTCTTTGCCCCGATGCACTGGACCGCCGAGACCGCTCCATCTGGCCGCATCGACGCGCTGGTGCCGGGGATCGTTGACCCGGTATCGGGCCAGCCCGAAAGCAAGGCCGCCGTCGTGGCCGTGGCCTCCTACAATGCGGGCTGGTACGGGTTCGCGGTCAGCACCGCTGCGATGGCGCCCGATTGTGCCTACTGGGCGCGCAGCAGGGTCGATGCGGGCTGGCGTGCAGAATTGGCAGGGCATGAAATGCTGCAGGACTGGGAGGCCGAGGCGCGCCGCCTGTTCGCCATGTCGCACGCCCACTGCCAAAGCATCAGCGATCCCGCCAGTGGCACGGCCCGCATCGCCTTCATGGACGGTGATCGTCTGCTGGCAGCCCTTTTCGTTGGGCGCGCACCTGTCGCCCTGTCTCGGGATCACATGGTTTCGCAACTGGGGCAGATTGCCTCGGCCCCTCTGTCGGGGCGGCCAAGCGCCGATATGCGCGACCCCGGCGCGGTTGTCTGCGCCTGTCTGAACGTCGGCGTGAACACCATAGGTGCCGCCATCGCAAGCGGCCAGGCAGTTACCGTGGCACAGGTTGGCGACTGCACCGGCGCGGGCACCAACTGTGGATCGTGTCGGCCCGAGATTGCCGTGTTGCTGGCCAAGGCTCAAAGGCTGGAGGCCGCTGAATGACCCTTGCACCCTACGTCGCAATCCTCGGGCGCGGGCAAGGCCGCGCGCGGTCCCTGACAATGAACGAGGCGCGCGCGGCGATGGAGATCATCCTGTCCGGCGAAGCCGCACCCGAAGCTGTCGGCGCGATCCTGATGCTGTTGCGGATGAAGGGCGAGGTGGCAGAGGAAATCGCTGGTTTTACCGCAGCTGCCCGCGCCTCGTTGCCCGCGTGGCCGCGCGCGCGTCCCGCCGTCGACTGGCCGTCCTACGCGGCAGGTCGCACGCGCGGCCAGCCGTGGTTCCTGGCGGCGGCCAGGCTCGTGGCACAGGCCGGGCATCCCGTCTTGCTGCACGGCTGGAACGCGCATCAGGCCACCGGCGCCTCGGTCCGCGCGGCACTGGGTGACGTCGGCATCGCGCCGGTGAACCGGGGCACAGCACCGGCAGAGCTTGCACGGTCAGGCATCGCCTATGTCCCACTGGAAGACCTGCAACCGCGCTTGATGCAGCTGCTGCGCCTGCGCGACATCTTTGGCCTGCGGTCCTGTGTCAACACGGTCCTGCGGATGTTGAACCCCGCGATGGCTCCGGTGACCTTGCAGGGCGTGTTCCACCCCTCCTACCGCGAATTGCAACGGGACGCGGCAATGTTGCTGAACCAGCCCACCTTGCGTGTCCTCAAGGGGGGCGGCGGCGAGTTCGAACATCACCCGACCAAGGACATCACCCTGCACGGCGTGAATGGCGGCCGCGTCTGGGACGGGCCGACAGGCGCACCGATGACGGGCCACAAACGTCTTTCAAGCACCAGCAACACGCTTTCGGAGGTGTGGCAAGGGACCGTCAAAGACGACTTTGCCATCGCCATCATCACCAGCACCGCCGCTCTGGCCCTGGCTGCTCTTGGTGTCGCCGATGCGGAACGCACCGCTCAGGATCTGTGGCAGCGCCGTCACCACGCCTGCGCCACATAAGGAGTTTGTCATGCAGAGCTTTCCGATGTTCATCCGCACCACCGGTCGCCGCGTCATAATCGCAGGCGGCGGCGAACAGGCCGCCCAGAAGGCGCGCTTGATGCTGAAGACCGATGCCACACTCGTGCTACTGGCCCCGGAACTGGATGTCGAACTGGCCGATCTGGTGGCTGCCGGACGGGCGACGCAGGTCACGGGCGCGATCACGCCGCACAGCTTCAGCGACGCCGCGCTAGTGTTCATTGGAACGGGCTGCCCCGGCCTGGACGGCGCGCTTCATGCGCTGGCCAAGGTAGGCAAAGCGCAGGTGAACGTCGTGGACCAGCCCGCCCTGTGCGACATGACCACGCCGTCCGTGGTAGATCGCGATCCGGTGGTCGTGGCGATTGGCACCGAAGGCACGGCACCGGTCCTGGCCCGCCAGATCAAGACCCAGGTCGAGCAGATGCTCGACCCGACGCTTGGCACCTTTGCCGCCCTTGCGGGCCGTCTGCGAGGCGCGGTTGCGGCAAACGTCCCCAGGCCCGACCGTCGCGCCTTTTGGCGGTGGGCCTTTGCAGAGACGCCTTGGCAGATGCACCGCAGCGGTCAGCAGCGCGCGGCCGCAGACCTGTTGAAACAGGCCATAACTTCGCGCGATGTGCCCAAGGCCCAAGGCCACATCGCGCTTGTTGGCGCCGGTCCCGGCGCCCGCGACCTGCTGACCCTGCGCGCAGTTCAACGCCTGCAAGAGGCCGACGTGATCTTCTACGACCGCCTCGTCGACCCCGGCGTGCTTGAACTGGCCCGCCGTGACGCCGAGCGGGTCTATGTCGGCAAGGTCGTGGGCGCGCACGCCTGGCCACAGGATCGCATCTGCGCATTGATCGTGGCCGAAGCCGCACGTGGGCGTCGTGTCGTGCGCCTGAAATCGGGAGACCCCGGTATATTCGGACGCGCGACCGAGGAACTTGATGCTGCCCGCGCCGCAGGTGTCGCGGTCGAGATCGTCCCCGGCGTCACTGCGGCCAGCGCTGCTGCGGCTGTGCTCGGGCAGTCGCTGACCGAGCGCGGCCAGACCGACACGCTGGTGCTGACGACAGGACGGCATTGCGACGGCGACATCCCCGAGAACTGGGCGGATCATGCTCTTCCGGGAACGACGCTTGTGTTTTACATGGGCGTCGGAGCTGCGGGCCGGATCGGGCAATCCCTGCTGCGAAAGGGACTTCCTGCCGACACCTCCATGACAATCGCCGCCGATGTCAGCAAACGGGATCAGCGCATTGTGACCACGACGATTGATGACCTCCCGAAAGATATTTCACGCACCGGAATCGTGGGAAATGCACTGTTCATCATTCGAATTGCACATGGGGATCATACAGTTCAAAGCGTGAATGTGAGAGATAGCCTGTGCCCTGAAACTTCCCTCGTTTCAATGTAGGCTCTGGCCTGATGACCAAGAAGAAAGACCAGAGACGGCAAGCTTTAGCTTTGCAGTCATCTTCGTCCCGCACATCAGACCTTTACCCTTCGAAAAAGCCTTCGGTGGGGCCTTGTTGCATGGCACCCCGCTCAGGTGATATCGGGTGCGGTCTTTTCCGTTCAGGATGCTGTAGTTGCCGCACAAGTTCAACGCTGATCGCCGTGACAAGATCCCCAAGCAGAAGCATCGGGTGACGAATTGGGCTGAGTACAACGAAAGCTTGCGGCGGCGAGGGGATCTGACGGTTTGGATTAGCGAAGAGGCGCTCGCTTTGT
>JAGXHB010000038.1 GCA_024636425.1 Roseobacter sp. | reverse complement strand
TTAAACTAATCAACTTTTCAATCCTAACTTGGTTCCGGGAAAGTGCTGGATCCGGCTTGCCACGCTGACCACACAGGCGAGATCTGAAAATCTTGCGACGTAACTGATATACGCCCCCAGCGGGGATCAGCGCTTAACAATAGGGACGCACGGAGAACCGAGATTGCACATTTTCAGATCAGTTGGCACTGTCGTTGCCCGCGTTTCAGGCGTTGAGGTCATGCGCGCTGGGCATACCTTGCGGCATTCCAACTTCCTTCTTCACGACGCCAAATCCTGTAGCGTGGGCATGACATAGGCCGCAGGCGCAACGGCGATCTTTGCCGAAACTCACACCCCGAAAGCTTCAGATGAGAACTTTCATGGAGGAGCCAACCGGTCGACGGTGAGTGGCTTGACAGTGCAGATACAAAAATAACACTTCACAAGAAAGGTGATAGTTTGCTACCAAATAGGGCAGGGAATCCAACAGGAGAAATCAAATGACCACCGACAAGATCATATCTGCCGCCATGGCATTGATGCTTTCGGGAACGGTGCTGGCTGCTCAGGACACGATCCGCATCGCATCCCCGAACAAGGTTACCGTGCTTGACCCGATCCTCTCGGCTGCGGCCGGGAACATCGAGGCGTACGGCCAGCTTTATGCCAGGCTGTTGCGCAAGGATGCGGATGGCACGCTGCAACCCGGCCTCGCCGAAAGCTGGGATATTTCTGCGGACGGGCTGACCTATACTTTCGAGATGCGCGATGCAAAATTTTCGGATGGGACGGAGATCACCGCCGAAGACGCGGCATTCAGTCTGAATCGCGTGAGCAAGGATGAAAATTCCGCTTATCCAGCAGCTTTCGCACCTGTCAAGGAATTCACCGCCATAGACGAGGACACGTTGCAATTGACGCTGGAACACCCCAGCGCTCCGATGTTGTCGAACCTCGAAATCTTTAACGCCGGGATCGTTAGCAAGGATGACGTGGAAGCGCGCGGCGAGGACGCATTTACGGGCGATCCGGTGGCCTCTGGCCCCTACATGGTCAAGGACTGGAAGCCCAACGACCGGTTGTCGCTGACGGCAAATCCAAACTTTTGGCGCGAGGGGTTGCCCAAGATCAAGAATGTCGAACTGATCGAGGTCAGCGATGACAACGCCCGTGCGACTATGGCCATGGCAGGCGAGATCGACGTGAATCGTGGTGTACCGTGGGCGCAGGTCGACGAAGTCGACAACACCGAGGGTGTGTCCGTTGCGCTGGAACCCTCCACGGTTTTGTACCTGGTGCTGCCCAATCACAACAAGGCGCCGTTTGACAATCTGGCTGTACGCAAGGCCGCCGCCATGGCGCTGGATCGTGCGGCAATCACTGATGCCGTAACTCTCGGCAACGCCAAGGTTGCCAACAGCACGCTGTCAAATGCACTGAGCTATCACGATGCGAGCCTGCAGCCGCCTGCTTATGATCCTGCCGCAGCGCGCAAACTGCTTGAGGACGAGGGTCTGTTGGGGACCGAGATCACGATGATGATCACCCCGACGTTTGAGCAACTTGCGACGCTGCTGAAGGCGCAATGGGATGCGGTGGGCTTCAAGACCACGGTGGAACGTGTCGATGCTGGACTATGGTGGTCCAAGATGGCCGAAGGTGACTATCAGGTTACGGTCAACTGGTACTACAACGAGACCGAGGACCCCGATCTGGCCGTACGGTGGGCGCTTTGTGACACCTGTGGCAGCAAATCCTACTATACCAACTACCATAACGAAGAGCTGAACAAGCTGACCGACGAAGCCCTGCGTGAGCAAGACGAGGCCAAGCGGGCAGAACTCTACAGCAAGATTCAGCAGATATCGCTGGAAGAACTTGCGCAGATCCCGCTCTATTACGCGCCCTTCTCGAACGCCTATTCCGACCGCGTGATCGGGTTGACCCTGACGCCCGCGTTGCAATGGACACTGGAAGACGCCGAACTGACTTCCGACTGACAGACGACTGAACGTCGCGGCACCGGGCGGCCCTCATAAACAAAGGTCGCCCGGCCTTTTCCCTTTGACCCAGGATTTCCAGTGAACACCTTGCGATTTATCGCCGTCAGGCTGGTGCAAGCCATTCCCGTTTTGCTGGGCGTCAGCATCATCACCTTCACGTTGATGGCTGCGACGCCGGGCGACCCGATACGCCTGTTGGTGGGTGATCGTGCGACGCCTGAAACCATCGCGATCATTCGCAATCGATATGGGCTGGATGAGCCGATCCTCGTGCAGTATTTCACGTATCTCAAGAATCTGCTGACCGGTGACCTGGGTGCGTCGCTGCGGTATCGCTTGCCGGTGTCTCAACTGATCGCGCAGCATTATCCGGTCACGCTGTTCCTGGTCCTTTACACCATCGTGCTGACCTTGCCGCCGGTGATCGTGCTGTCGGTCTGGTCGGCCAAGCGGCAGAACGGGCTGGCTGATCAGGTCATCCGGCTGCTGGGCGTGCTGGGGCTGGCGGTGCCGGTATTCTGGTTGGCGCTGCTGTTCGCGCGGTTCTTTGGCGTGACGTTGGGCTGGTTCCCGGTCAGCGGTTTTGGTGAAACGATGTCGGATCACTTCGTGCACCTTTTTCTTCCCGCGCTGTCGACGATGATCTGGGTGGTCCCGATCCTGGTGCGGACGCTGCGGTCGGCGCTGCTGGACGAACTGAACCGTGATTACGTGCTGACGGGCAAGTCCAAGGGGCTGGGGGACCGGCAGATTTTCCGCACGCACGTTTTTCCCAATTCGGTCCTGCCGACGCTGAACCTGTTCGCGGTCATTGTTGCCTATTTGCTGGGCGGATCAGTGATCGTCGAAACCGTTTATGCGGTGCCGGGCATGGGCAAGCTGATGGTCGACAGTATTCTGGCGCGGGATTATTTCGTGGTGCAGGGGGCAACGTTGGTCTTCGCGCTCACGACGATCCTCGTCATGCTGGCGGTCGACCTGCTGTCGGCGCTGATCGACCCGCGGGTGACACCATGAGACTTTCGCCGATGTTTGTCACGGGCGTGACACTGGTTCTGACGTGGTGCCTGATCGCGCTCATCGCGCCGCTGCTGGCTACCCACGATCCCTATGCGATCGATTTTGGCGCGATCCTTCAGGAACCGGGGGGCGCGCATTGGTTCGGCACCGATAACGTCGGACGCGACACCTACAGTAGGGTGGTCTATGGTGCGCGGCTGGCGCTTTATATCGGGCTGCTGGGAGTGATTGCGCCGCTGGTGATCGGAATGACGATCGGGCTGATGGCGGGGTATTTCGGCGGCTGGGTCGACACCATCGCGATGCGCCTTGTCGACATCACCGTGCCGTTCCCGTTTTTCGTACTCGTCCTGTCCATCGTGGCGGTGCTTGGGCCGGGGATCGAGAATTATTTCATCGCGCTGGCGCTCGTCGGATGGGTTGGCTACGCGCGGCTCGCGCGTGCCGAAGCGCTGGTGCTGCGACAGTCCGAATTCGTGCTGGCGGCGCGCACCATGGGGTTTTCGCACAGCTATATACTGCTGCGTCACGTGCTGCCAAATTCGTTGTCGCCGGTCGTGGTCTACCTGATGACGGATGTGACGCTGGTGATCCTTTTCGGGGCTGCGTTGGGCTTCCTTGGCATGGGGGTGTCGCCTCCCGCTGCCGAATGGGGTGTGATGATTGCCGAGGGCCAGACATATATCTCAACCGCCTGGTGGATCAGCTTCTTTCCCGGTCTGGCGATGGTGCTGATCGGCGTCGGCTTTGCCCTGATCGGTGACGGATTGGCGCGGATGTTGAGGATTGAACGATGAGCTCTTTGTTGCAAGTGCGCGACCTGTCGGTCCGGTTCGGGCAAAGCGTCGCAGTCGACGGTGTTTCCTTTGATCTGGAGCCCGGGGCCGCGCTGGGGATCGTTGGCGAAAGCGGCTCGGGCAAATCAGTTACCTGCCGCGCGCTGATGCGCCTGCTGCCACCCACCGCCAATGTGACAGGCAGCGCTGCATATACTGGACGGGACCTGCTGACCATGCCGGAGGCAGAGCTGAACACCATCCGGGGCAAGCGCATCGCGATGATCTTTCAAAGCCCTGCTTCGCATCTGGACCCGTTGATGCGGATTGGCGATCAGGTGGCCGAAACCCTTTACAAGCATACCGATCTGCGCGGCCGCGCTGCCAAAGATGAGGTGCTGCGCCTGCTGGATGTCGTGCGCATCCCCGAGCCTGAACGTTGGGCGCGGGCCTATCCGCACCAGTTGTCCGGCGGCATGAAGCAGCGCGCGATGATCGCGGGCGCACTGGCATGTCAGCCCGACCTGCTGTTAGCGGATGAACCGACAACGGCACTGGATGCGACTGTGCAGAAAAGCGTGCTGGACCTGCTGGCACGGTTGCGGCGCGAGCAGAACCTTTCCATGATCTTTGTCAGTCACGATCTGGGGGCGGTGGCGCAGGTCTGTGACGATCTGCTGGTGATGCGCCGGTCGAAGCTGGTGGAAAGCGGTCCTGTGACGCGGATCATCGACGCGCCAGAGCATGATTATACGCGTAAACTGATCGCCTCGCATCCTGACCGTCTTCGCTTGCGTGCGGTGGCCGGAGCTTCTGAGGGCGCGCCGTTGATCGAGGCGCGCGGTATCCAGATCCGCTATGGCGGCAAAACGCTGGCAGACCTGATCGCGCGGCGCGAAGGTGGGTTTGTTGCGGTGGAGAATGCCGATCTGACGGTGCGACCGGGCGAGACGTTGGGCATCGTGGGCGAAAGCGGATCCGGCAAGACGACGCTCGCACGATCGCTGGTCGGGCTGGTCAAACCCCATCGCGGCGAAGTCCTGTTTGATGGTATGTCGGTGGATACGATGGGCCGGGGGCGGGTGGCCTATCTGCGCGAGGTGCAGCTGATCTATCAACACCCATACGAAGCGCTGAGCCCGCGCATGAAAGTGGCCGCGGCGATTGCCGAGCCCCTGCGCCGCCATCGCTTGTGTGAGAAAGACGCTGTGGCGGCGCGGGCACGCGACCTGATGGAGCAGGTCGGTCTGCCCACC
The DNA here is from genome assembly GCA_024636425.1 of Roseobacter sp. Classification (GTDB taxonomy): domain Bacteria; phylum Pseudomonadota; class Alphaproteobacteria; order Rhodobacterales; family Rhodobacteraceae; genus Sulfitobacter. The sequence goes on along the minus strand of JAGXHB010000038.1, from coordinate 121 downwards.
GAGCTGGCTGATCGCTTTCCCGGGCAGCTTTCCGGGGGGGAATGTCAGCGCGTTGCCATCGCCCGGGCTTTGGCCTTTGATCCGCGTGTCCTGATTGCGGATGAGGTGACATCGGCGCTGG
>JAGXHB010000257.1 GCA_024636425.1 Roseobacter sp. | reverse complement strand
CCTCCTCCGGGCGCGATGTGGACTATCACGACGCCATCGTAAGTGGCCCTTGCGCCCGATTGCGCGGCCAGAAATGACTTACCCTCCCGCGTGTAGTTCGTACCGGCCGAGCACGGCATTGTCGGGCCGTTCTCAAAATTGAAAACCTTACTCATTGCCCGGGCATTGTCGGCCCAGAACATGCTGAGCCCCTAGTCCAAAGACCTGTTGGCGAACATATTGGCCACCCCGGCCACCGTTGCGGTCGCCGTGAACCGCGTCTGAAGCAACTGCAACACACCTGCATTGTCGATCACCTGATCGACTTGTGTCTGGCTACCGTCGGGGGGCCACCTAAATGCGGGTGAATGTGCTGTCGTCCCGGCTGGGCACGAACTCGAAGACGTTGCCGCCGACTGTCACCGTCGACAAACTGCCGGGACCGTCCGGCCGAAACCAAAAAGGCACGGATGCCATCGCCCGCGCCACCTGGCGCCACAAGATTGTTGGCGCCTGCCACTTCGGTCATTGCCATGGCCTCTGCACGAAACCGCCAGCTTCAGCGTGGTATCGTCCTTGACCGTCAGAAGGTGATCCTGAATTAAAACAGTAATGGCTTTAATGCTTCCCCGTAAGTCAGGATGGATTGGAAATGGCCCTTAACAAAAACGGCGACACGAGATAGACTAAACTGAACTCAAATCCGGCGGGTCGGGCGCAGTTTCGCATCCGTCTAGGACGCCCTCCAATCAGAGCCTTCATGACTGATCTCCCCGCCAATACCATCCCCATTATCAACACCGAACGGTTGTGGGCGCGCCACATGGAAATGGCCAAGATCGGCGTGGTTGAAAAAACTGGAAACTGCCGCCTTGCGCTAACCCCTGAAGACATTGAAGCACGCACTCTGTTTGCGCATTGGTGCGGTGATGCCGGGATGGAGGTCAAATGTGATCGGGCCGGCAATATGTTTGCGATCCGTCCCGGACGCAACCCTGCGCGCGGCGCGGTCGCAGCAGGTAGCCATCTGGATACGCAACCCCATGGTGGGCGGTTCGACGGCATCTCGGGCGTATTGACTGCTCTTGAGGTGATTGAGACGCTGAACGATGCGGGTTTTGAGACGGACGCGCCGTTGATGGTGATCAACTGGACCAATGAGGAAGGTGTGCGGTTTGCACCGGGCATACTAGGATCGGCATGGTTCGCGGGTCGGATCGACGACGAGACGCTTGACGAAACCCTGTCCACCGACGGCAAGCGATTTGCCGATGAGGCCGCCGCATCCGGCTGGCGCGGTACTAAAACGCCGGTTGACTTGCCTATGGAGGCGTTTTTTGAGCTGCATATCGAGCAGGGGCCGGTGCTGGAAGACGCAGGCGCGGATATCGGCGTTGTGACCACCGTGCAGGGGCTCAGCTGGCTTGATGTGCGGGTCACCGGGATGGACGCTCATGCGGGCACCACACCGTTGGCCGCGCGCCGGGATGCCCTGCTGGCCTCTGGCGCGATGCTGGTCGCGTTGAACAAGATGGGTCGCGATATTGGCGAGGATGCGCGGGTCAGCGTCGGGCGTCTGACGACAGCAACGGACGGCCCCAGCACGGTGGTCGGCGCCGCGGAATTCGTCATCGACATCCGCCACCCCGATCAAAAGGTAATCGACCACATGCAGACCGAATGCGCCCGAGTCTGCATCGCGGTCGCGCAGGAATACGGCGTTGAGGCGCGCGTGTCCGTGCGGTTCGGGATTCCACCCACGCAGTTCGATCAAAGCTGCATCGACGCGCTGGAATCCGCCGTGAAGGGTCTTCAACTGCCCTATCGCAGAATGGCCAGCGGTGCATTGCACGACGCAGCCAACATAGCGGCCAAAGTTCCAACAGCGATGATCTTTATCCCGTGCCGCGACGGAATCAGCCACAATATTGCAGAGTACGCGACCAAGGAACATCTTGCGGCTGGGTGCAATGTTCTGCTGCGTGCAATGCTGACGAAAGCAGGCTGAGCCGGGATGCGTGCGGCGTCAGACCGTCATCAACGCGGTTGACAACTGACCGTGGCGTTCGACCAATGGTTTGGCACTGATCGACGTAAATTCCCCATCCTGAATAAGGAAGCGACCGTTTACCATCGTATAACGGCTGGGCGTCGGACCGCAGAACACCAGCGCGGCGGCAGGATCGTGGCGCGCGCCCGAATACTCGATGCGCCGCAGGTCGAACGCCGCCAGATCGGCGGCCATGCCGGGCGCCAGCGCCCCAATATCGTCTCGGCCCAGAACCCGCGCGCCGCCGCGTGTCGCCATTTCCAGCGCGCGGCGCGCGGTCAACGCATCGGCACCGCCAATCACCCGTTGCAGCAGCATGGCCTGACGCGCCTCGCTTATCAGATTGCCCGCATCGCTGGACGCTGAGCCGTCGACACCAAGACCCACCGACACACCTTGGTCCAGCATCCGGCGCACCGGCGCGATGCCGGATCCCAGCCGCATGTTCGAACACGGGCAATGTGCCACTCCGGTTCCGGTGCGCGCAAACAGGTCGATACCCGGCGCGTCAATATGGACACAATGGGCATGCCAGACATCCTCGCCGACCCATCCCAGCCGCTCGACATACTCCGTCGGGGTCAAGCCATAGACCTCCAGAGAATAGGCGACGTCCTTCTCGCTTTCAGCAAAATGTGTATGCAGGCGCGTGCCCGTCGCCCGCGCAAGCGCGGCGGTTTCCCGCATCAAATCTTCGCTTACCGTGTAAGGCGAGCAAGGCGCGAGCGCGATCCGGATCATCGAATAGCGCGCAGGATCATGGAACGTCTCGATCACCCGCTGGCAATCGGTCATGATATGGTCTTCGTCTTCGACCAGTGTGTCGGGCGGCAACCCTCCCTTGCTGTGTCCAAGGCTCATCGAGCCGCGGCTGGCATGAAACCGCATGCCGACGCGCATCGCGGCGTCAATACTGTCATCAAGGCGGCAATCGCCCGGATAGATATAGAGATGATCGCTTGTCGTGGTGCAGCCCGAACGCAATAATTCCGCCATCGCGAGTTCCGTGGACACCGCGATCATCTCGGGCGTAAGATTGCACCAGATGGGGAACAGGCTCTTAAGCCAGCCGAACAGTTCGACATTCTGACCATCGGGAACGACCCGTGTCAGCGATTGAAACATGTGGTGGTGGGTGTTGACCAGACCGGGCAGCACCACGTGCCCCGTAAGGTCGATGACTTCATCGGCACTGTGGGGAAGGTCGCCCATCGGCCCAACCGCAACGATGGTCTTGCCTTCGATATAGACGCCGCCATCCGCGATCTCGCGGCGGGTGGCGTCCATCGTGATAACACAGTCGGCATTCTTCAGAAGTATCGAGGGCATCGCAAACCTCCAAATGATGCCTGCGGCATCCTCAAATCCGGATCAGAGGCTGGTGCGCGCAGCGGAAGGAGCCGCCAAAATCGGAGGGGTAGTTATAAGGCAAGCGGATCACTTCAAACTTGCGCTTTTTCAATTCTGCCGCGACGTCGTCCAATGCCTCAACCTCGGGAACGACAACCGTATGATCGTCCAACACCAAGTTATTGCAGGCCATATGCCGCTTGGCGTGGAATTTATCGACCACGATGTGATCCCAGTCGCGGATGTATTCGGGCAAACCTTGCGGGAACGCCTCGCGGCAGATCACGGTGACGCCTTCGCGCGGGGTACTGAGTACGCAATCAAGATGCGGGAACATCGGGTCGATGGGGGCGACATGGACCTTGTAGTCGGGGCCAAGCATGTGTTGCAGCCACCGCGCGCCTTCCGGATTGCTGCACCCGCCGGAATGGCCGACGAGGATCTGTTGCCCCAGCACAAAGACGTCGCCGCCTTCGAGGTATCCCCAACCCGGCTTATCGCGGCTTTCCACGGCACCACTGTCGGGTTGCGCGAAATAGCGCGCGCCGCGGCTCATCGTTTCAGCGAGGATCGGCCGGATCGCGAACCGCTGGCGACGGTGAAAAAGCGAGCGGGGGGCAAGTTCGATCACGTTGTTGCCGATGGTCACGAACGGATCGCGCATCCATCCGGTTACGATGCCATGATTTTCGCCACGCGGGAATTTGAGGTCTTCGTCGGCGAGTTCCTCGGCCACCTGAACCCGGACGCCAGCATTGCGCAGGAAGTCGATCGCGCCTTGTATCTGCGAGCGGAAGCCTTCGAACCGCTCGGGGTCGACTTCGGCAACATCCCGGCCTTGGTTCTTGACCCAGAAGTCGTGGAAATCGCCAAAAGCGCGCTGTTTGGAGTCTCCGTAGAACATCGGCATCACCCAACGATCAGGCGAGCCGTATACGCATTCCTTGAGCGCGCCCCATTCCGAGCTGACATGGATCCTCTCGCCGGATTGACCCTCGGACGATTTCTGCAATGAACCCGACATTTTCTGCCTCCCCAAAACGCATTTCATTGAACACCACTGTGATGCCATGCCGCAGCCCGAAACAACGCCATAGCCTGCAACTCTACTTGTCGGCATTCGCAACTAACGCGGGACGAGCCCCGTCGCCGCCAAGCCCGATCAGAAACTTCTGGAACATGCGTATCGTCGGTTCTTCGGCAGTGTCCGACCGATAGGCGATGTAAAATGTCAGCATCAAGGGAGAGGCGGGAACGGCAATCTCGACCAGATTGAAATTTCGGACCATTTCGGCATAGTGGCTTGGCAAAACGCCCACGCCAAACTGAGCGGCGATCAGCGTTGCGGCTGTTTCCACGCCATCGGCGGACGCGACCGTCAAAAAAGAATAGGTCTTTTCCAGCTGCTTGAAGCTGGGCATCTTATAGCGCCGCGCTATGAACGGGATCGGTTTGTCGTTGATATTGGGGGATGCGATCGCTGATTCGATCCGCGCGCGATCCGGGTGGTCACGTGCAATATAGAGACCAGACCTTTCAGAGAATGCAGACACATAGCTCAGCGGGCTGAGGTAGCTGGGCTGCGCGGTGATGGCCAAATCCAACTGACGTTCGCGTAGCGCGATCTCGATCCTTGACGGTGGCGTAACGGACAGCTCGACGAACAGGTCAGAATAGGTGTGCGTCACCATCTGCAAAGCCCGAACCACGCGCGCGCGAGGATTGGAAAGCGTATTGTCGATCATCCCGATCCGCAGGTGGCCTTTGACCGTCTGGCTGACCATGTGTGCTGATGTCTCAAACTCCTCCAGCTCATCTATAAGACATTTCGCCTGCTGATAAATTACCTTGCCCTGTGCAGTCAGCGCGAACCCGCTGCGCCCACGCTGGCACAGCCGCATGGCGAGCCGCGTTTCCAGCCCCGTCAGCGCGCGGCTGATCGCGGTCAGGTCCAGACCCAGCGCCGAGGCGGCCGCCGACAAGCCCTCATGCTCGACAATGGTGGCAAAAACCCGGAGCTGTTTGACATCAATATTTGACAACTGAAGGGGCGACACGGCACGTTCCTTGCTCTTGATCGCAAGTATGATTGCGCGAATATGACTGTAATGCCAGCGGAGATTCGAGGTTAGACTGAACCGGAAGCGACGTCCGGTCCGTCGCCAATGCGCCATGCTGCGCCACAGGGGTAACGAAATTGACGACGGTTTCATCAGTCCAAATGTCGGAACTTGCATGGGATGAATATCAGCGCCGACTGGTCGAGGACGGTGCGATCGTCTTTGTCCCGGTAGGAGCAGTCGAACAGCATGGCTATCACCTGCCGCTCGGCACCGACTGGATGATGGCGCGCTACATGGCGCGCCGCGTCGCCGAAAAAGTTGGCGGCATCGTCGCCGAACCTGTCGCCTACGGGGCAAGATCACAAGTTCGGACAGGCGGTGGGCCGCACCGTTGTGGCACGACCAGCCTCAATGCGGAAACGCTGATCGCGCTGCTACACGATGTATTGGACGAGATCGGCCGCCATGACGCGCGCAAGATTGTCGTGATCGATAGCCATTTCGAAAACCGGTTCTTTCTCGACGAGGCGTGCCATCGCGCGCAAGGGACGCTTGCGCTCAAGGGGCGGGAGACGCGCATCTTGAAGATGCTCTATGCTGAACGCATCAATCCTGACACCATGAAGGCCGTCTATCAGGGAATCGATAACCCGCCCGGTCTGGATCTGGAACACGGCGGCGTGCTGGAAACGGCTATGATGCTTTATTGCTACCCGGATTTGGTGAACATGAGCCGCATCGTGGATGAGCCGCGACCGGATTTTCCGCCCTATGACGTCTTTCCGGTCAATCCGGACTGGGTGCCGACCTCGGGATGCCTGTCATCAGGCAAAACGGCCACGCGTATGATTGGCGAGCTGCTGGTGGAAGAGTTCGTCGGTCACGTGACCGAGGCTGTTCGCAAAGAGTTCCCTTAATGGTGCAACACAACACTAACAACAATGATGCAACTCAACACAAAGAACACGACAACAGGGAGAGAAAAAATGATGAAACATCTGAAATCTGCGATCGTCGCTACCTTCACGGCCTCGGCCGCAGCGCTGGTCGCCTTCCCGGCTCTGGCCGATGCGCCACGCGTGGCAGTCGCTCTGCCCGGTATGGTTACGGACCGTGCGTTCAACGAGAACATCTATGACGGTCTCGTTGCTGTCGAGGAACAGTTCGGCTCTGAGATAGCGTATACCGAGAACGTATCTCAGGCCACGCAGGTTGAGGTCATGTCCGATTACGCGCGCCGAGGTTACGACATCGTCGTGGGTTCGGGTGGCGAATACACGGACGCGGCCGAACGCGTCGCGGCGAACTTTCCCGATACCACGGTTATTGTGCTGAACGGCGCGCCGACCGAAGGCGTGACTACGATCAACTATAATAACCCCGAATTCGGCTACCTTTTGGGTGTCGTCGCAGGCGGGGTGAGCGAAACTGGCGTAGTTGCCGCATTGAGTGCTCAGAAGTTCGCGGCGTTCGACAACGTGGTCGACGGGTTTCGCCAAGGTTTCCAATCGGTGCAGCCTGACGGTGAAGTGCTGGTCGCGTTCACCAACGATTGGGCCGATGTCGCGCTGGCCAAGGAAGCGTCATTCAACCTTATCTCGAAAAAGGCCGATGTGCTGATGCCTTATCTCGACGGGGCCTGGGTCGGTGTCGTGCAGGCCGCGCAGGAGCGGGGGGTGCATACGGTCGGCATCCTACACGAATCCGAGTCCAACTTGGTTTCCGCACGCCTGGATTTTGCCCGAGCACTGGTGATGGCGGTCGACCTCCACCAGAAGGATGAGCTTGAAGCGAAGGACTATGTCATCCACCTCACCTCGCGAGATCAGCTTGGTGATTTCAGCGTTGATGTGCCCGAAGAGGTGCAGACGATGGCGCTCGACGCGGTGGAAAAGATCAAATCGGGTGAGCTGAAATTCGGCGATTGATGACCTCGCAGAACATTTACCCGTCCCCTCAGAAGGGGCGGGTGATCCACAGTTTCAACAGATTACATCGGTGAGACCATGACAGCTGCACCTGCCCGGCTTACCCTTGAGGGCATCGTCAAACGGTTCGGTACGTTTCGGGCGAATGACAACGTGAGCCTGAAAATCGCAAAAGGGTCGATTCACGCCATTCTTGGAGAGAACGGCGCGGGAAAGTCCACCCTGATGAACGTGATCTACGGTCTTTATGAGCAGGACGGGGGACGCATCCTGTCGAATGGCAAAGAGGTGCGTATCACTGACCCGCGCGAAGCGATGGCTTTGGGTATCGGGATGGTTCACCAGCATTTCAAGCAGGTGAACACCATGTCAGTGGTCGAGAACGTGGTGCTTGGTTTGCCGGGCCGCCAGATTCTCAACCTTGACGAGGACCGTCGACGGATCAAAGAGCTGGCCGATGAGTTGGGATCCGAGATCGACCCGGATCAGCCGATGTGGACGCTGCCCATCGGGACGCAGCAGCGGGTCGAGATCCTCAAGATGCTCTATCGCGACGCCGATCTGCTCATCCTCGATGAACCGACAAGCGTGCTGACACCGACCGAAATCAAAGCCTTCTTTGTCCTTCTGGAAAAGCTGCGCGAAAGCGGGCGGACCATTTTGCTGATCACCCACAAACTTGACGAGGTCATGGACCTCGCCGACCGGGTCACGGTGATGCGGTTGGGCCGCGTTGAGGCCGAGTTGGAGATTGCCAACACGACTCCGCGTGAATTGGCGCGCGTCATGGTCGGGCGTGATGTGGTGTTCGATATCCAACATGCCCCGCCAAAGGTGGGCGATCCGGTTCTGGAACTGGACGAGATCACCGCTGTTGATGACCGCGGGATCGGCGCGCTGCACGGGCTGTCGCTGACGGTGCGGGGCGGTGAAATCCTTGGCATCGTCGGAATCGACGGCAATGGTCAGGGCGAGTTGGCCGAGGCCATCGCCGGGCTTCGCAGCATCTCCCAAGGGCGGATCGCTATCTGCGGGCAAGACGCCAGCGGGTTCGACCCATCCGAGCGCAAGAGCGTTCTCAAGATGGGGTATGTGCCGGAGGACCGTCAGAAGGTCGGGCTGGATCTGGACAGCGATATCGCGTTCAACATGGTGCTGCGCAGCTTTCGTGCGCCGCCATTCTCGAAATACGGGTGGATAGATTTCAAAAAGATCCGCGCCCATGCCGTCGATTTGGCAGAACGCTATGATATCCGAATGCAGAGCGTGTCACAGCGCGTGCGCGATCTGTCAGGCGGGAACCAGCAAAAGATCATCCTTGCCCGCGAGATCGAGGACAACCCCAAGCTGCTGGTTGTGGCGCAACCCACCAAAGGGCTGGATGTCGGTGCAATCGAATTTGTGCAGCGCACGCTGTTGGCGCAGCGCGATCAGGGAACCGGCGTGTTGTACATATCGAGCGAGCTGGAAGAATTGCTGCTGGTCGCAGACCGGCTTGCGGTGATCTTCAAGGGCCGGATTATCGGCGATATGCCGGCATCCGAGGCGACGTCGGAAAAACTGGGATTGTTGATGACAGGCAGGGAATTGGCATGAGCAGCGAAACCTTGACCGACGCCCGCACGTCACGTCTGCTGACCGTGATTCGTGTGATTTACATGCTGAAAACGGTCTGGGCCGTGATCGTCGCATTGTTGATTGGCGCGATCTTCATCCTGCTTGCGGGCGGCGATCCGATCGAAGGCTACACCGCGCTCTTTAAGGGGGCGTTTCTGGATTACTGGGGCATCGGCGATACGCTGGTGCGGATGTCGCCCCTGCTGCTGGCGGGGCTTGCAGTTATCATCCCGCTGCGCGCGGGCCTGTTCAACATCGGGGCCGAAGGTCAAATCTATATCGGCGCCCTATTCGCGACCATTGCCGCGCTTTATCTGCCGGGTTTCTTGCCGGGGTGGATTCGCATCATCCTGTGCATGATGGCGGGGGCGTTGGGCGGCGGGATGTGGGCGGCAATTCCGGGGCTGCTCAAGGCCTATCGCGGCACGAATGAGATCATCACGTCCCTGCTTCTGAGCTATGTCGCGATTTATCTGATCGGCGCGGTGCTGCATGCGTGGCTGATCGAACCCGGTGCGCCCTATCCCTATTCGCGCGAGATCGACAAGTCGCTGGAACTGCCGATCTTCATGCCCCGCACGCAGGCCCATGTCGGCATCATGGTCGCGTGGGCCGCCGCGATCCTTGTTGCCGTCATGCTGTGGCGCACGACGTTGGGACAGGCGATTCAGGTCGTGGGCCACAACAAACACGCGTCGTCCTATGCGGGGCTGAGCGTCAAGCGGCTGACGGTGCTCAGCTTTGCGATGGGCGGGGCGATGGGCGGGCTGGCTGGTACGTTCGAAGTGCTGGGCCTGAAATATCGGCTCTTTGATCACTTCAGTCCGGGCTACGGCATGCAGGGCATCATCGTTGCCTTTCTTGCCGCGCTCAACCCGATTGGCGCGATCTTTGCGGCGATTTTTCTGGCCGGGTTACAGGTTGGCGCGGGGTCGATGCAACGCGCCACAGGGATCGACACGACGATGGTAGCCGCACTTCAGGGGCTTGTCGTGCTCTGTGTTGCCGTTGGCCTTGCGTTCAAGTTTCACCCGGACCGGTGGCGTCGCCGGATCGCCGCATGGCGCGGAAATGAATGAGGAGTCGCTGCGATGTTTGATTTTCTGATCGACCCTGTTCAACTGGCTAATGTGCTGGGCACCGCGCTGCGCCTGTCCATTCCGCTTATATTTGCGGCGATGGGTGGGTTGCTGTGCGAACGCTCCGGCGTGTTCAACATCGCGCTGGAAGGGCAGATCCTGTTCGGCGCATTCGGCGCGGCAGTGGGCGCCTTTTACTTTGGCTCGGCCTATGGGGGCCTTGTTATTGCCATTGCGTTCGGCGCAGCCTCGGGGCTGCTATTGGCCGTGCTGGGAATTACGCTACGCGTCAACCAGATCGTTGTGGGCATTGCGATCATCCTTTTTGCGACTGGGTTCACTTCATTCATGTCCCGCCTTCTGTTTCCTGGTGGCGGCAACAGCCTGAAGCTGGACGGTTTCAGCAATATAGATATCCCACTGCTCAGCGACATTCCGATCCTTGGGCCGGTGCTGTTTTCGCAGAATGGACTGGTTTACGTCGCGATATTTTCCGTATTTGCGGTGCATTTCGTGCTTTTTCGCACACGGGTCGGCATGTCGATACGCGCCGTCGGTGAAAGCCCGGCAGCGGCCGATGCTGCAGGGATCCATGTGTTTGCGTTGCGCTATGCCTGTGTAATCATCGGGTCTTCGCTGGCAGCGTTGGGCGGGGCTTACCTAGTGCTGACGCAGGTTCTGCTGTTTTCGGACAACATCAGCGCGGGCAAAGGGTTCATCGCGCTGGCAGCCATCGTTCTAGGCCGTTGGCAACCCAGCATCGCCTTCATGGCATGCCTGCTTTTCGGGCTGTTCGATGCCGTGCAGTTGCGCATGCAATTCGACCAACCCGACATCCCGTACCAGGTGTTCGCCGCCCTGCCCTATCTTGTCGCCATTCTGGCGCTGGTCGGGCTGATGGGGCAAGCCAATCCGCCCAGCTCAGTCGGGCGCCCCTACGATCGCGAGATGCGGTGACCAAGACGCTTAAGGCAATCGAACAAGCCCCCCGATGCGTGAGGAAAACAAATGAGTGACGAAGCCCTCCAACCCTCTAGCGTGAAAAAGATGTACGGCGACGTGCCGCCCTTTATGGCAGCGCAGCATGTGCCGGACCCGTCCGTACTGGATGCGGATGTCGCCGTTATCGGTATGCCCTATGACGGGATCGCCACGTTTCGCGGCGGGGCCACCCGGCGCGGCCCGCAGGAAATCCGCAAGTTTTCCCTGCTCTTCGGGGGTTACAATTTCGACTGGGATATGGACGTGTTCGAAACACTCCGCGTTGCAGATGTTGGCGATGTGGACGTCATGCCCGGCGACAATGCCGAGAGCTATGCGCGGTTTGAACGCAAACTGACCACCATTCTGGAACGCGGCGCGGTCCCTTTCAGTATCGGGGGCGATCATGGGATCACCTATCCGGCGCTCAGGGCGGTGACACAGCATCACGCGAGGCCAACGGGCCTTGTGGTGTTTGACACGCATCTGGACCTGAGCGAAGCGTTGAACGGCGACCGATTGACCCGCGCCTCGCCAATCCTGCGCATTTGCGAGTTGGAACATATCGACCCAAAACGCGTCGCGATCATTGGCGCGCGTGGCCCGCGTAACCTACCCGAATGGACACCGCTTTATCGTGAATTGGGCATCTCGGTCTTTGCGATGGAGCAGGTCGAGCGCGAAGGCATCGAGGCGGTCACGCAAAAGGCACTGGCCATCGCGACGCAGGACGACGCACAGCTTTATATCAGTGTGGATATCGACAGCATCGACCCGGCATTCGCCCCCGCCACCAACAGCCCGGAACCCGGCGGGTTAACCTCGCGTGAGATCATTCGTGGTGTGCGCATCGCGGGCCGGGACGGCTTCGCAGGCTTCGACGTGGTCGAAGTGTCCCCAGATTTCGACGACAAAAGCGGTAGCACCAGTATCCTTGCTGCACGCATCCTGGCCGAAGCGCTGGCCTGCCTGGCCGCCAGCCGAACAGGGCGCAAGGATGCATGGCGCACCGCGCATGAGACGGCCGCTCTCTAGAATATCCGCCTGAGGTAGCAAGTCACAGAAAGGACGTGTCATGATTTCCAATCCAATCCCCTGGCCCAACGGGGCAAAATGTGCGGTTGCCATAACCTTCGACATGGACGCCGACAGTCTTATCCACACGGCGCAGCCCAACCGCGCGCCCGATTTTGTCGCCGCGACGTCCGAACTGCGCTATGGGCCGGAAATCGGCATCCCGCGCATCCTTGAGACATGGCGCAAGCTGGAAATCACGCAGACTTTCTTTGTTCCCGGCTGGTGCGCCGAGACCCACCCACATGCCGTCGAGCAGATGAAAAAGGCCGGTCACGAAATCGCACTGCATAGCTACATCCACGAGATGTCCCACGGCAGGCCGCGCGACGAAGAAGCCTATTGGATGCGGCGCGCCCTTGCGGCGCTGTCGGGCGTCACCGGTGAGGCCCCGCGCGGCTGGCGCGCGCCGATGTATTCGTTTTCGCAACACTCTGCGGATCTGTTGATTGAAGAGGGTTTCAAATACGACGCGTCGCTGATGGGCGACGATATCCCCTATATTATCGAAACCGATACCGGGCGTCTGGTTGAATTGCCCGCGCACTGGGGCACGGATGATTATCCGCAATACGCCCACACGCCCGATCTGGATTATTCTGTCCCAGTCAAGGCACCACGCGCGGCGATCCAGAATTATCGCGACGAATTTGAGGCGCATTATGAACATGGCGGTCTTTTCATCGGGGTTTGGCATCCGTTCCTCACCGGCCGTCTGACCCGCTGGCATCACATCGAGAAGATGCTGCTGGAATGGCGCGAACAGGGCGACGTGTGGTTCGCGTCGATGGAAGAGATCGCTGATCATGCGCTGGCCTGCGAAAAGGCGGGGACGTTCAAGCCCAGGATTAGCAAGCTGCCGTTTTACGATGCGCCGCTCACGCTGATGAAATCCTAGGCGCATTATCCAGTCGCACTCAAAAGGGAGCGAGACATGAAAGCAGTCGTCGTTACGGCCCCCGGCGGGCTTAATATGCTGGACGTGCAAGACGTTGCCGAACCGGACCTGCCCAAGGGCCATGTCCTGCTGGACGTGGCGTGGGGGGCGTGCAACTGGGGTGATATCCAGAAGCGGCAGGGGATTTATCCCAACCCTGTGACCTTTCCGGCCATCCTCGGCGGCGAGGTGTCCGGCCACGTTGCCAAACTGGGCGCGGGTGTGACCGGTTTTGCAGTCGGTCAGGCGGTGGCGGCGATCACCGGGCCGGACATGCTGCGCGGGTTCGCCAAAAGGGTGGCGGTGCCGCAGGAGTTCCTGATCCCGCTGCCTGATACGCTCGATCTGCGCGCGGCGGCGGCCTTTCCGGTGGCGTCTCTGACGGCGTGGCATCTGCTGAATACGGCTTCCGAGGTACGGCATGGCGATATCATCCTTGTCCACGCCATTGGCGGGGCGGTCGGGCTGGCGTTGACACAACTGGCACACGCCGCCGGGGTCCGGGTCATTGGCACGGTGGGCACAGCGGCCAAGGGACAGCGCGCGCTTGAATTCGGGGCAGAACGCGTGATTGCCCGCGACAATGAGGATTTCGTCGAGGTAGCAATGCAGTTGACGGGCGGGCGGGGTGTCGATCTCGTGATTGATTCGCTTGGCGCAGATATTTTGCCCCGCAGTTTCGACGCGCTTCGCCCCTTTGGCCGCGTTATTAACATCGGCGAGGCCGCCGGTGAGCCGGATTTTCCGGTGCGCAAGAAGCTCTACGAACGCTCGACATCGCTGGCCGGATTTGAGGTGCTCCACGCGCGGCCCGGATCGGTGCACTGGCGCGCCTCGGTGGAGGCGATTGCCGGGCATATCGCGGATGCCACTCTGTGCCTGCCCATCGCCGAAGAATTCGACATCGACAACATCAGAGGCGCACATGCCTTTCTGGAGAGCCGCATGGCGTCCGGCAAGGTACTCATCAAGGTAAAAGATACATGACGGCATTGGACATCACAGCGGCCCCACATGGCATCGGGGTCTGGGCGCAGGTGTATCGCGGGGACGTGCAACTGCGTCTCGCCGCAGACTCGATCCAACGGATCGAAGCCGCACGGCGCACCGTCAGCGACATCATCGCAAAGGGTGGCGCGCTTTACGGAATCAACACCGGATCGGGGCGTTTGGCGGGCAAGATCATCCCGGATGAGGACGTGCTGACGCTTCAGCGTAATCTGGTGGTGTCGCACGCAATCGGGTCCGGCCCGCCGCTGTCAGAGGCGGAAACGCGGCTGGTCATGGCGATGAAGATCGCAGCCCTCGCGCAGGGACATTCCGGGGTCCGCGTCGTGCTGGTGGAAATGATGATCAAGATGTTCAATCGCGGTCTGCTGCCAGTTATTCCATCGCAAGGGTCCGTCGGTGCCTCTGGCGATCTGACGCCACTGTCGCATGTCGCGGCGGCGATGATCGGCGTGGGCCATATCCGCGTCGGCGGCGAAATCATGCAAGCCGGCGATGCGCTGGCCAAGGCGGGGCTGGAACCGCTGGTGTTACAGCCCAAAGAGGGCATGGCGCTGCTGAATGGAACGCAGGTCTCCACGTCACTCGCCCTCACGGCCCTGATGGGCGCGCGCCAGGCGCTGGATAGTGCGGTCATTACTGGTGCGCTCAGCACCGAGGCTTTGCTGGGGTCCGTCACGCCGTTTGATGATCGCATCCACCAAATCCGCCGCCAACCCGGCCAGATTGAAATTGCCCGCCGTTTGAGGGCACTACTGAAAGGCAGCGAGTTCCGGACCAAGGCGCTGAGCGACGGGCGCCGCGTGCAGGATCCCTATTGCCTGCGCTGTCAGCCGCAGGTTTATGGCGCGTGCCTCGATCTGCTGGATCATGTCACCGCGACGCTGGAGCGAGAGGCCGACGCTGTCACTGACAACCCGCTGGTCTTTCCTGAAACCGGCGAAATTCTATCTGGCGGGAATTTCCACGCCGAGCCTGTTGCCTTTGCCGCCGACATGATCGCAATCGCCATATGCGAGATTGGATCACTGTCCGAACGCCGCCTCGCCATGATGATCGACGAAAGCCTGTCGGGCTTGCCGCCTTTCCTGACTGACGACCCAGGGGTCAGTACCGGCTTCATGAGCGGGCAGATCACAGCGGCGGCGATGGTCGCCGAGAACCGGCAAAAAGCGCATCCCGCTTCTGTCGATTCAGTCCCCACGGTCGCGAATTACGAGGACCACGTGTCGATGGCAACTCATGGCGCGCGCCGTCTTACAGCGATGATTGAGACGTTGAACAACATCCTTGCGGTCGAACTTCTGGCAGCCGTCGAGGGCTGCGAACATCGCGGACTGAGCCTCGCGGCACCGTTGGACACAGTCGCCGCACTGGTGCGCTCGCAAGTGGCGCGGATGAACCGGGACCGCTATTTCGGTCCAGACTTTGAGGCGGCACGCGACATGATAAAATCCGGTAAAGTCGTCACCCTCTGCGCCGAACCGAGGTCTACTTTACATAAGTAAGCCACCCGAAGGTGGCCTGTAACGTTTTGATGTTGTTTGATAATTAATGGTTGCGGGAGGGTGCAACCAACTTAACTTACTCTTCTCGTTACGAACGCAGCGAAAGCTCTAGATGCATTTGCGCCGGGTTTGTCTGAGACCTATAGCCTATTTTCACGCGACCTTATCGTGCGCGTTGCGCCCTGCATAGACGTCATCTTCGGCCATTTCCGAGGAGGTTCCAGCAATCAGAAAAGTAGGTACAATTTGAATTTCTGCTCAACGGCAGCATGATGCTGCAAGCCACGGGATAACCATCACGGGAAGATCCCGTTAGCTGGCATTTTAAATCATCGTGACCTTAAAGACGGTAGCTGACTTCCGAGTACGCCATCACACCAAAAGCTATTGCTCGGAAACTTTTCGAAATGGAACTTAACCAAGCGCCAGCGGTTATGCACACAGCCCGCAGCGAAGCGGTAAACTAAAAAAAGGTTAAAACATGAGAAAT
>JAGXHB010000256.1 GCA_024636425.1 Roseobacter sp. | reverse complement strand
CCGTCCTGATGCCGAACCCGTTTTATCAGGTCTATATGATCGCGGCGATTTCGGGGGCAGCAGACCCGATCATGGTGCCTGCGACGCTCGAAACCAACCATCTGCCCGATTTCGCGGCCCTGCCCGAAGTGGTGCTGAACCGCACGACTGCCGCCTATATCTGCTCGCCGGCGAACCCGCAGGGGGCTGTCGCCAGCCGCGACTACTGGGCCGCCCTTCTGGCGCTGGCCGAGAAGTATGATTTCAAGGTCTTCGCGGATGAATGTTATTCCGAGATCTACCGCGACACGCCGCCTAGAGGTGCACTTGAGGTGGCGCAGGAAATCGGCGCGGACCCGGACCGCGTCGTGATCTTTCATTCGCTGTCGAAACGCTCAAACCTGCCGGGGTTGCGCTCGGGCTTTGTGGTCAGTGGGCAAAACACCATGCGCGAGATCAAGCAACTGCGCAATTACGCGGGTGCCCCGCTGCCGTTGCCGCTTCAGACCGCCGCCGCCGTCTGGGCGGACGAGGATCACGTCGCCGAAAGCCGTGCGCTTTATGTTGAGAAATACGAGATCGCAGACCGGATCCTGGGCAATGTGCCCGGCTACATGAGCCCGGAGGCAGGATTTTTCCTGTGGCTGCCGGTCGATGATGACGAGACCGCAGCGCTCAAGCTGTGGCGCGAGACGGGCGTGCGCGTGCTGCCGGGCAGCTATCTGGCGCAGGACGTGAACGGGGTGAACCCCGGCAAGACATACATCAGGGTGGCCATGGTCGCCCCAAAAGAAGAGACGACGCGCGGGATCGAAGCGATCCGGGCATGTCTTTATCCAGAATAAGACGAGGGATCAGAGCAATGGCATATCAGACACGCGGACGCGACCCCCTGTTGGACAGCAGCATGGCCGAAGCGATCGAGAAGCGCGGCAAGGAACTGCTGGGTGTCGGCCTGATCGTTCTGGGTGTGATGGCTGCGATGATGATTGCCAGCTACACGCCCGATGATCCGAACTGGATGGTCTCCACCGACGCGCCTGCCCAGAATTGGCTAGGCCGGATGGGAGCGTCGCTTGCGGCACCGCTGTTCATGATCGTCGGTTGGGGCGCATGGGCTGTTGCTGCTATTCTGCTGGCGTGGGGGCTGCGGTTTGCGCTGCACCGCGGGCAGGACCGCGCGATGGGGCGTCTGATCTTCGCGCCGATTGCCGTTGCTCTATGCTCTGTCTATGGGGCGACGCTGACGCCCGATGCCGAATGGCTTCAGACACATAGCTTTGGTTTGGGCGGTCTTTTCGGGGATACGGTGATGGGCATCATTCTGACCATCCTGCCAATCGGATCGACCTTTACAATCAAGCTCATGTCGCTGGTGATGGGCGTTGCCATCGTTGCCTTCGGGGCTTTCGTGCTTGGCTTTACCCGGGTCGAACTTGCGCGTCTGGCGCGCTTTATGCTGGTCGGTGTCATTGTGGCCTACGCGGGGTTGATGACCTTTCTGGGCCGTGGTGCGTCCGGTGCGCTTGCGGCAGCGCAAAACGTACAGGCGCGGCAGTCGGAACGCCGCGCGCGCAACCGGGTTGAGGTCGAGGAAAACGCAGCATTTGCAGCTACGCAAAGCTATTACGCCGAAGAAAACTATGCGCAGGCCCCCGCAGTGACACCCAAGGCCGCGCCCAAGACAGGTTTGCTGTCCAAGATGCCCGCGCTGGTCAAACGGGCAGAGCCGATGCCGGAACCCGAACTGGTGGAAAACTGGTCCGATGCGGTCGTCGACGATTCCCCCGGTGAGGACCGCATTAAATCCAAGATTGCGGACATCATCAAAAGCCGTGTGCGCACTGCAAATGCCTTGCACACGCCCGTCACCTCCCCCCTGACGCGGGGCAGGGGGCGCGGGCCCGATCCGTTGTTGCTGGACACCACGCCGCCACGCCATCTGCGCGAAGAACCTCCGCTGACAGGTGCCGCGCGCAGCGAGCCGCCGCTGACCGCATCACGGGTATCGACCGCACCGGTACAAGCCGCACCGCCCGTCCTCTCCGAAACCGTGAACGAAAACATGTTCGTCGAGGATCAGGGTTTCGACCTGCCCGAAACCGAGGTCGAAGACAGCTACCAGATTCCTGTCGCGCAACCTCGCAAGGCTGTCATCCAGCAACCAATGCGCAAGCCGGTGCAGCCCAGCAAACAGGCCATCGCAGAAGCGCAGCCCGTTCTGACCTTTGAAGACACGCACCCCGGTTTCGAACTGCCGCCGCTGAGCCTGCTGGAAAGTCCCGAGGCAGTGCAGCGCCTGCATCTGAGCGATGACGCGCTGGAAGAAAACGCGCGGATGCTGGAAAACGTGCTCGATGACTACGGCGTCAAAGGCGAGATCGTTGCCGTCCGTCCCGGCCCTGTTGTGACCATGTACGAACTTGAACCGGCGCCGGGTCTGAAGGCGAGCCGCGTGATCGGACTGGCGGACGATATCGCGCGGTCAATGGCGGCCCTGTCGGCACGTGTGTCGACTGTTCCGGGGCGCAGCGTGATCGGGATTGAACTGCCGAATGAAACCCGTGAGAAAGTCATCTTGCGTGAAATTCTTTCCGCCCGCGATTTCGGCGACAGCACGATGCGCCTGCCGCTGGCACTGGGCAAAGACATTGGCGGCGACCCTATTGTCGCGAACCTTGCCAAAATGCCCCACCTGCTGATCGCGGGGACGACCGGCTCCGGTAAATCGGTGGCGATCAATACCATGATCCTGTCGCTGCTGTACAAGCTGACGCCGCAAGAATGCCGGATGATCATGATCGACCCCAAGATGCTGGAACTCAGCGTCTATGACGGCATCCCGCACCTGCTGTCCCCCGTTGTGACTGACCCGAAAAAGGCGGTCGTCGCACTGAAATGGACAGTGGGCGAGATGGAAGAGCGCTATCGCAAGATGTCCAAGATGGGTGTGCGCAACATCGAAGGCTATAACGGTCGCGTTCGCGAGGCGCTGGCCAAGGGCGAGATGTTCAGCCGCACGGTTCAGACAGGTTTTGATGAAGAAACCGGAGAGCCGATCTTCGAGACGGATGAATTCAAGCCCGAAACGCTGCCCTATATCGTCGTGATCGTTGACGAGATGGCCGACCTGATGATGGTCGCAGGCAAGGAGATCGAAGCCTGCATCCAGCGTCTGGCGCAAATGGCGCGTGCGTCAGGTATTCACCTGATCATGGCGACGCAGCGGCCTTCGGTCGATGTCATCACCGGCACGATCAAGGCGAACTTTCCGACGCGGATTTCCTTTCAGGTCACGTCGAAGATCGACAGCCGCACGATCCTTGGGGAGATGGGTGCCGAACAACTGCTTGGCATGGGCGACATGCTTTATATGGCGGGCGGGTCCAAGATTGTGCGCTGCCACGGGCCTTTCGTGTCCGACGAAGAGGTCGAGGAGATCGTCAACCACCTCAAGGCTTACGGCGAACCCGACTATGTGTCCGGCGTTGTCGAAGGTCCGCCAGACGATCAGGAAGGCAGCATCGATGCGGTCCTGGGGCTTGGCGGCAACACCGATGGCGAAGACGCGCTTTATGATACGGCCGTTGCAATTGTCGTTAAGGATCGCAAATGCTCCACCTCGTATATCCAGCGCAAATTGGCGATCGGCTATAACAAAGCCGCCCGTCTGGTCGAGCAGATGGAAGAGCAGGGCCTTGTGTCGCCTGCGAACCATGTCGGCAAACGCGAGATTCTGGTGCCTGAAAACGGCTGACCGGAACGAAAGCACACGATGCAGGGTTGGCTTGGAAACAGGCCAACCCTTTTTCTTGCCCCACCGAATTGGGCGATATTCTGCCGCGTGATATCGCATAACATGCCGGCAGCCCCTATGTCTGGATCAAGGCATTGTACTAATAACAGGAATCCTCAGATGCGTTTTTTGACCACCACCGTTTTGGCCGTGAGCATGGGCCTTGCCGCCGCGCTGCCCGCCGCCGCACAGCAGCTTTCGCTGAGCGAAATCTCTGGCTATCTGAACGCGATGAAAACGGCCAAGGGCGACTTTACCCAGATCAACGAAGACGGGTCGATCAGCACCGGCACGATTTATATCAAACGTCCGGGTAAGGTGCGGTTTGAATACAACGCGCCTGACACGGGCATCGTGATTGCGGGCAGCAATACCGTTGTGATCTATGACAAAAAGTCCAACCAGCCGGCGGAAACCTATCCCCTGTCAAGAACGCCGCTGTCCATCATTCTGGCCGCGAACGTGAACCTTGGGCAGGCCCGCATGGTCACGGGTCACAGCTATGACGGGACGGCAACAACCGTACGGGCGCAGGATCCTGACAACCCTGAATATGGCAATATTGAACTGAAGTTTACCGACAACCCGGTCGAGCTGCGCCAGTGGTTGATCAACGATGGCAACGGCAGCCAGACGACGGTTGTCCTGGGGGATCTGCAAACAGGCGGCAATCTTCCCAATTCGCTCTTTGATGTCGGTGCGCAGCCTTCAGCCGCCAACCGCTAAAACGGCACCGGCCCGAGGATCGCTCCTCGGGCCGTGATCTTTACCAACGGCGCAGACGACAGCCTGCAATCTGGCCTTGGTACATCTGCGACCGCATATTTACCTTCTGCGCTACGCCGATCAGCCATGGCTTGGCATTATAGCTCTGGCGCGCAAAGCCCGTGTTGCCTTCGTGATAGGCAAGGTACTGGTTCTGTGCGTCATGAAGCGGGATGCCGTTTATCTCGCGGGTTTTGGTCATGTACCAACCCATGAAATCTGTCGCGTCGTCAATGCGGTCCCGTTTGGCCGACCACCGACCCTGTTCGGACAGATACTCATCCCAGGTTGCGTCAAGGGCCTGACTGTAGCCAAACGCACTGGACTGCCGACCCATCGGGATCACACCGACGACATACCTGAACGGCGTGCGCGCATCCGCGATGAATTTGCTTTCTTGATGGATCGTTGCCATTTGTACATGAATAGGAACGCCCCAACGGCGTTCTGCGGCGCGGAACGCCTTGTAGTATTCCGGGCGCTCCTTGAGAATCGCGCAGGCATCATCAAGGTTTCGTGGGGCACTGGTCGGACCACCACTACATGATGCCAAAAGCATAGCAATTATCAGGGCGCAAAAGGTTCTGCTCATTTGCCTCTCGCTTATATAGTGTTTTTATTAACTCCTATCTTACCAGATTGTGACCGCTGCGAACACCGGATTTTTATAACAAAAACGCTAGCATTGCAGGCAAGCCTGCGACAGACATCACGGTGGAGACGACGACCAGCCCAGCCACGGATTGCGCGTCCGCACCGTATTCTCAGCAAGCGGGTATGATCTGACCGCGACAGGCGTGGCGATCTGGAGCATCAGAACGCCAGACGCGACCCGGTCGAGCGCGAGGAAAAGACCCGCGCTCCTGGCCAGCGGCGCGCGCACCAGCTTGACCCAGATGAAACCGATCCCTGCCAGAAAGAAGACCGGGGCCACGATTTCAAGCACTGTCAGCGTTATGTCCACAAACTGTTTCCTGTGATTCGAGTCCCAGTATTGGACAAAAGCCCCTTGAAGCGACTACTAACGAAAGATAGGTGCTTCAATGTCATGATTAGAACACGCGCAAAATATCATTTGGGTCAGGTCGTCCGGCACAAGAAACATCCTTTCCGGGGTGTGATCTTTGACGTCGATCCCGAATTTGCAAATACCGAGGAATGGTACGAGGCAATTCCCGAGGATAGCCGGCCGGTTAAGGATCAGCCGTATTATCATCTGCTGGCCGAAAACGAGCAGAGCTACTACGTTGCCTACGTGTCTGAACAAAACCTTGTCGCGGACTATTCCGGTGAACCTGTGGACCACCCCGATATCCCCGACCTGTTCGGCCCGTTTACCGACGGGGCCTATCCGCTGCATTTTCAGTTGAACTAGACCGAAGGGCGCGTCTTTGCACGCGCCCCCTGGTTGTTCAATCAGTAGCCAAGCGCGCAACCGTCCTTGCGCGGATCGCTGGCACCTTCCAGAATACCGTCTGCATGCAGCTTGATCGCCTGCGCCCCGCCGATTGCTGTTCTGGGGATTTCAACGCGGTGACCCATGTCGGACAGTTGCGCACGTACCGCATCGGTGTAGCCGCTTTCGACCTTGAAGATGCCATTGTCGGAAAAGGCGCGCGGCGCGTCGACGGCGGCTTGCGGGTCCATCCCGAAATCAACCTGATTGCTGACAAAGCGCGCGTGCCCGCAGGGCTGATATGCACCGCCCATAACGCCAAAGGGCATCAGCACCTTGCCGTCCTGCTTGATCATGCCGGGAATGATTGTGTGCATCGGGCGCTTGCCGCCCTTCAACTCGTTCGCATGACCTTCTTCAAGCGTGAATCCCGCACCGCGGTTCTGCAGCAGGATACCGAACTTGTCTGATGCGATCCCCGACCCGAAACCATGGAAAATTGAATAGATCAGCGAAACCGACATGCCGTCCTTGTCGACGACGGTGATGTAAATCGTATCTTTATGCACCGCCTCCGACAGGGGAACCGGATCATAAATCACCTTGGTGGGATCAATCAGTTCGGCCAGTTTTTGCGCTGTCATCGGGGCCAGCATATGGTCAAGCCGCGCGGTGTGATCGGGGTCAGCCAGAAACCTGTTGCGCGCGTCGTAGGCCAGTTTCGTTGCTTCCGCCTCGATATGGGCGCGTTCGGCACCGTTCGGGTCCATCGACGCGATGTCAAAATGCGACAGGATATTCAGCATCAAAAGCGCCGTCGCCCCTTGCCCGTTTGGCGCATGTTCGACCAGTTCAAGCCCGTTATATGTCGTCGAGATCGGGTCACCCGGGGTGCATTTTACGGCTGCAAAATCATCTGCCGTGTGCGTACCGCCTGCTGCGTTCAACGCAGCGATCATATCGTCTGCAATCTCTCCGGTGTAGAATGCGTCGCGCCCGTCTTTGGCAACCCGGCGCAGCACGTCGGCCTGACCGGGGGCGCGAAACAAGGCGCCCGCTTTGGGGGCCTTGCCGTCCATCAAAAAGAAATCGCGCGCCTTGCCCTGCAAGGTCTCTGCATCGTTGGCCCAGTCAAAGGCGACCCGCGGGGCAACCACCACGCCTTCCTCGGCGTAGCGGATCGCCGGGGCGAGAATGGCATCAAGCCCCAGTGTGCCGACCGTTTCGGACAGATGGCAAAATGCATCCATCGCAGCGGGAATGGTAACGGCATGGGCGCTGCGCAGCGGAACGACAGTTTCGCCTGCGTCCCTCAGAATCCCCGAATTCAGACCCTGCGGTGCGCGCCCCGACCCGTTGATGGCGTGAACCTCATCGCTGCCCGCGGGCGAGTAGAGAACAAAGCAATCCCCCCCGATGCCTGTCATCTGCGGTTCGCAGATTCCCAGCAGAACAGCGCCTGCAATGGCCGCATCCATCGCATTGCCGCCCCTTTCAAGAATATCGATCGCGGTTTTCGCGGCAAGGGGATGTGACGTGGCACACATGCCGTTCGTGGCCAAAACGGAAGAACGTCCGGGAAGCTGGAAGTCGCGCATATCAAAACTGGTCCTGTTGCGAGTATGAATTCGCGCGAACCTAGCCTGCCGCCGGCCTGAGTGCCAATGGTTTTGACCGGGGGAAGGAACCTCAACGCCGCGCACTGGGTGGGGGCTGTAAAAACGCGGCGTTGAGGGAAGCCATATGCAGCTACAGGGCTATGTATGCTTTTCAACCTTGGCGAAACTGTGATCAACCAAAGACCGGATTAAGGTAATTGTGAGGTAAGATCCGACGCGGGGTTCGCAAGCTGCACGCCCGGCTTTGGAAAAAACCTCAGCCTTTGTTCAACGCGATCTGCAAGGTCAGCGCATTCATCGGCCCGCTTCGGACATAGGACACGTCATCGGTCAGTGTCCGTATCAACCCCCAGCCAAACCCGCCTTCTGGCAGCTCATCGGATCCGATGGGCATTGCGGGAGTTGACCCGGCTGGTGCCATCAACCCCGGCATCGCCTTGCCGAAATCCGTAATGCGGAGATACAGAACACCCCTTTGACATACACATCTGATGCGGATGAAGCCGGGTTCCGTCTGGTCGGCAAAAGCATGTTCGACAATGTTGTTCAGTGTTTCGGCCAAGACCAGCTCGACCGTCTCCAGATCGTCCTGTGGCAGAACAAGCGTCGAAAGCTGATCGATGAAATACGCGAGCGCTTCGCGCACGGCATCTTGTGTCGCCTCGAGGCTTTGTTCGAACGCAAAAGTCGGGCGTGGGGTCTTCACCTCAAGAACCTGCTGTGGTTTCGCGTTCATTTTCCCACCTGATCTTTCAGGGCGGCTGCCAATGACGGGTACAGGGTAAAGACGCTGTCCATGCGCGTCAGGCGAAAAACCCGGTCCACCGGCCCCGTCAGTCCGGCCAGCAGCAAAGTCCGCGCAGGGGCCAGAAATTTCATGGTCGCGACAATCGCCCCCAAGCCGCTGGAATCGATAAAAGTAACAGCCGACAGGTCAAGAATGACCCGCTCAGGCGCGTTTTCGGTCAGCTGGCGCATCGCTTCCTTGAAATCCAGTGCTACAGCGGCATCGATCCGGTTTTCAAGCACGGTCACAATCTGCAGCGGCTCTTCTGTTTTGGCTGAGAGTTTCATATGCTTGATCCAAAGGTCTGTTCCTGTGCGACATTGAATAGCGCGCAGGTCTTACCAATTGATGAGCATCCTTAGGGGGAGAGTTACAAAATGAACAAAGTCATCATCGCAGGTGCCGCACGGACACCCATGGGCGGGTTCCAGGGCGTCTTCGCCGACATGACCGCCGCCGATCTGGGCGGGCACGCCATCAAGGCCGCACTGGACGGTGCCGGTGCCAGCACCGTGGACGAGGTTTTGATGGGCTGCGTGCTGCCGGCAGGACAGGGTCAGGCCCCTGCGCGCCAGGCGGGCTTCAAGGCGGGCCTGGGCGAAGAGGTGCCCGCGACCACATTGAACAAGATGTGCGGTTCGGGGATGAAGGCCGCGATGATCGCCTTTGACCAGATCTCGCTTGGTCACACGCATACGATGGTGGCTGGCGGGATGGAAAGCATGACCAATGCGCCATACGTTCTGCCGAAAATGCGCAGCGGTGCCCGCTTGGGGCACGGGCAGGTCATCGACCATATGTTTCTGGACGGGCTCGAAGATGCGTATGACAAGGGCCGCCTGATGGGCACCTTTGCCGAAGATTGCGCGGAAACCTACCAGTTCACCCGCGCCATTCAGGATGACTACGCGCTGGCATCCCTGTCGCGTGCGCTTGAGGCGCAATCCTCGGGTGCGTTCGATGGCGAAATCGCGCAGATGGACGTCGTGTCCCGCAAGGGCACCGTACGGGTCAACGCGGACGAGCAGCCCGGCAACGCACGCCCCGACAAGATCCCGCAACTGAAACCAGCTTTCCGCGAGGGCGGCACGGTGACGGCCGCAAACGCATCCTCGATCTCTGACGGGGCAGCGGCACTGGTGCTTGCCTCCGATCAGGCCGCCCGCGAGCAGGGCCTTACCGTACGCGCACATATCCTCGGTCATGCAAGCCACGCGCAAGCACCGGGTCTGTTCACCACCGCTCCCGTTCCTGCCGCTCAAAAGCTGCTGGCGCGTCTGGGGTGGCAAAAGGAAGACGTCGACCTGTGGGAGGTAAACGAAGCTTTTGCCGTTGTCCCGCTCGCTTTCATGCATGAAATGGGGCTGTCCCATGACATCGTGAATGTGAACGGGGGTGCCTGCGCGCTTGGCCACCCCATCGGGGCATCCGGTGCGCGGATCATCGTCACGCTGCTCAACGCACTGGAAAAACGTGGCCTCAAGCGTGGCATCGCAGCGATCTGTATCGGGGGCGGCGAAGGGACGGCCATCGCGATCGAGCGTCCCTGAATTCCAAATGGTTCCAAATCCTCGGGGGGCAGGGGGGCAGACAGCTCCCCTTTGCTCCGCCTTATCCAGAAAGCCCTCCTATGCACGTTGACTACGAAACCCTCGCCAAGATCCTGCATGCGCTGACAGAAGGCGAAACCGACAGCGTGGCCCTAATGGCGACGGTCGCCTGCGAGGTGCATCACAGCGACGATCGCTTTGACTGGACGGGGTTTTACCGCGTCACCGCGCCCGAACTGCTCAAGATCGGGCCCTATCAGGGCGGGCATGGCTGTCTGGTGATTCCATTTTCCCGCGG
>JAGXHB010000255.1 GCA_024636425.1 Roseobacter sp. | reverse complement strand
TCGGCAGCAACACCCGCACGCAGGGCAAAGTTGAAAGAGCGATCTTGCGCAGCAGCAGGCAGTGCTGTCGAAGCGAGCATAAGACCAATAATCAATGAATGGCGCATGGGATGGATCCTCGAAGGCGTTCAGTACAGGGTGTTCAATCTTATAATAGCGCATATGCCGCCACATGACAGGGGGGCCGCGGGTTTCCTCCGCGGCCCCTCCATATTTGTCACATAACGACCTGAAATCCGGTCACGCTGCCCTCGGTCTAGGCGGGACGCGGATCATGCGCATTTGCGCGCCATGCCATCACAACGGGAAGCGCGCACAAGATGGCCCCGATGGCAAAGGACAGCGCATAGCCAAGGTTCGCCAGATTGTTCTGAGGCATGGCGATCAGCACCCCACCAATGAACAGCATGACGCGCATGGGATATCCGAACCGCCCCTCTAGCGGACCGATGAGGCTTACATAACCTTGCAACGCCGCCGAGATCATCGCGACGCCGATCAGCGCACAGCTCAGCGCGACAGTGACTTCCCACGCCGGGGCCTGCCCGATCAGCGCCGGGTTCAGCACGAAAAAGAAGGGCGCAATATAGATCACGCCGCCAAGGCGCATCGCCTCGAACCCCGTGGCGATGGGGTTCGACCCAGCCATCGTGGAGGCGGCAAACGCCCCCAATGCGACCGGCGGTGTGATATAGCTGACCATTCCCCAATACAGGATGAACAGATGCACGGCGAGCTGGTTCAGCCCACCGGCCTCGAGTGCCGGAGCCAGAACCACGGCAAGAAAGATGTAGCAGGCGGTAACCGTCATCCCCATGCCAAAGATAAACGCCGTGATGGCCCCCGTCAGCAGCAGGATCAGCGTGCTGTCACCGGCAAGAAACACCAGTTCGTTTACCAGCGTACCGGCAAGACCCGTCGCGGAGAAAGACCCGACGATCAATCCGACCCCCAGCAAGATCGCCGTCAGTTCCGCCAGCCCCATGCCGACCCCTACGACCATGTTGCCCAACCTGACAAGGTTAAGCCGGTGGCTGGCGCGGAACTGGTTGACGACCAGAAGCAGTGCCGTGGCATAGAATGGTGCCGAGGATTCCTGACGCAGTACAATCATCATGTACAAAAGCAGCGCAAAGACGAAGATATAGGGCCAGCCTTCGATCATCACCTCGCGCAGGCGGGGCAGATCGGGTTTCGGCAACCCCCGCAGGCCGCGCTTGGCCGAATAGGCGTCGATCTGCGTGAACAGGCCCCAATAAAACAAGATGCTTGGAATGGCCGCGGCCAGTGCGATTTCGACGTAAGGGCGCGACAGGAATGATGCCATTACAAAGGCGGTCGCCCCCATGATCGGCGGCATCAGCACGCCGCCCGTCGATGCGCAGGCCTCGGTCGCGGCGGCGGTCTTGGCCGAAAAACCGGTCTTGCGCATCGCGGGAATGGAAACCGCCCCGGTTGTCAGCACGTTCGAGATGACAGAGCCCGACATTGACCCCATGAAACCGCTGGCAAAGATCGACACCTTGGCGGCACCACCGCGATAGCCGCCCACCAGCCCCAGGGCCAGATCGTTGAAGAACTGCCCGCCTCCGGTGCGCTGCAATACCGCGCCGAAGAGGATGAAGCCGATGACGACACCGCCAAACGCCTTCATTGGAATACCGAAAGAGCTTTCGGCGGAGTAAATGTGATAGGGGACGGTCTGAAGGAACGTGCTTTGAAAGCCGGAAAACGGATCAGGCACATGGCCCGCGAATGTCGGGTAGAAAGCAAACAGGGTCACGATCAGGAACAGCACAAGCCCCCCTGCCCTGCGCGTTGCTTCGAGGATCAGAAAGAAGAACACGACCGACACATATTGGGCCGTTTCAGGGGCTGCATATTCCCAACCCTGCGACAGGTTCTGCTGCGCGGTTTGCGACAGATATACGGTACACCCCCCCGCCGCCGCAAAGAACACCCAGTCGAGGATCGAGGGCACCCCGCCCTTGCCGCCGCGCATCTGGAAGATCAGAAAAGTCAGCGCAAGAAAAATGCCGCCGAGGATATAAAGATAACGCCCATCAATCAGCACGATGCTGAAAAGCTGCAGGTTGAACAGTTGGTTGACCACAAGCACCAGCGCCAGCAAGGTGCCGATCACGACCACCCAACGGGCCGCCCCGCTGATCCGCTCAGCCGGTGTCGCCCCGTCGATGGCGATCTCTTCGAACTTCGGTTGTATCGACGACGGTGAAGACTGCTCGGTCATGGCTCACTCGCTTGAAGGCTGAAAAAAGCAAACTGGCCGATGCAAAGAACGGCCAGCTTCATCACGGGTGATGCGGTTTAGAATACGACCGCGAAACCGCCGTCTGCCAATGCCTTGCGGCGCGCTTCGGCCCAGGCTGCTTCCCAATCGGACGGGTTTGATGCCTTGGTCGCTTCCCATGCAGCAGAAAGCGCTTCCTGACGGGCAATCAGGTCGTCGTTGTGGGCTTGCGCATCTTCCGACCAGACACCCGCTTCTTCGAAAAAGCGAACCGCGCCTTCATGATAGGGAACGACCCATTTCATGTTCTGCTTGTCCAGCGCCCAGCCACCGATACCCGGTGAGTTGCCGTCATATCGGGGGAAAAGCTCGACCATCGCCTTGGTCATGTTGTAGACCAGATCGGTATCTGTGGCCGCGATCGCCGTCAGGACGGGATAGGCATAACCTGCGCCCTGATAGCCGTCAGTCCCGTCAATCGTGGCCCCAACGCTGGCCTTGTTCACGGTAAAGAACGGTGCGATCTCTTGCATCCGTGCAAAGCCTTCGGTGTCGTCGGGATCAATCGGAGGCCAGAACAGCCCGCGCGGACCCGCTTCCGCCTCGTATGCCTTGCCAGAGTTTGTCGAGGCAAATGCGGCATCCACCTGCCCTTCGATCAGACCGGTCCAGCTTGCGCCGAAGCCACCGAAATCAACGCGTTCGACATCATCCCAAGTCAGGCCACCATAGGCAAGGTAGGCTTCGGTGTTGACGTTCAAGGCAGGTGCCCCAACGATATAGGACACGCGCTTGCCTTTGAGATCAGCATAGGTTTCGATGCCCAGATCGCCCGCAACGCCCACGGCAAGGTTGATCGCGCCGCCATTGTTGGCCAGCAGCACCCGGATCGGCTGAGGGCCCCAGTTTTCAGCACCAAAGTCGAACACGCCTTCCTGCGCCATAAAGCTACCGCCGACACCGGTCGCGGAAAATTCGACCCGGCCCTGCCGCAGGGGTTCGGTGCGCGACACATCGTTCTTGCCGGGCAGCACGCGCAGGTTCACGCCTGCCGCATTTTGCAAGGCAGCACCGATCGCCACCGCCTGATTGTAGCCGGCGGACCCCGTATCATAGGCTGTCCAGCTCATCTGCTTGGGCAGCTCAAAATCTTGCGCTGCCGCCATCGAAGCCGAAACCCCGAACGCAACAACCGTTGTTTTCAGTAAGTTCATGTCATCCTCCCAGATATATCCCGCCAGACAAAACGCCGTGGCAGGTCAGCGGCCCGTTTTCTTGTGAAACGTGGTTCCGCATTGTGGAAAAGGATAGGAGGCTTGCTTTTGTGGTGTCAACAAAAGAACGCGGGGCTGCAGGAATGAGGCTGTCCTAGCGCGTCAGGTGCAGGCCCGCATCAACCAGCAGCAATTCGCCAGTGACATGCCGTGACGCGTCCGACAGAAAAAACAGCGCCGTATCCGCGATGTCATCGGGGCCGGATGCAACACCCAGCGGGGTGGCGCTTTCTACGCCCGCCAGCTTCTTTTCAAACTCCGCCTCGCCCATGGCATCCTTGAACCAGCGCGTGCCGATGAAGCCGGGACAGATTGCGTTAACGCGAATGGCAGGGGCCAGCGCACGTGCAAGCGACAGGGTCATGGTGTTCAGCGCGCCCTTGGAGGCGGCATAGGCGACGGATGACCCGATCCCCTTGACCCCCGCAATCGACGAGGTGTTCAGTACCGCACTGGCACGGCCCGTGGTGCGATGCGCCGCCTGAAGCAGCGGTTTGGTCGCCTGCAACATCATGAAGGGGCCAACGACGTTAACGGCATACACATCCAGGAAATCGTCTTTTGACAGCGCATCCAGATCGCTATGGTCTGCCGCGTGCCGCGTTATGCCGGCATTATTGACAAGAATGTCGAGCCGCCCGCGACGTGCAGCCGCCTCTGCAAGGGCCTTGCAGCCCGCTTGTTCCGCGACATCCGCCTGCACGACTTCAACCTGCGCGCCTTCGCTGCGACACAGATCCGCGGCTTCCTCAGCCTCGGCGGCAGAACGGGCGTAGTTGATGATGACATCGGCACCGCGCTCTGCCAGCTTGACGGCAATCGACCGCCCCAAACCCGTCGCCGAACCGGTTACCAGCGCGATGCGCCCTTCAAGATCTGTCATGGTTTTCCCTCTCCCCGCAGGCTGCCTTACCGGCTGTCCCGCAGCCAAGGCTAGGACGCGCCGCACCGCTTCGCAAGCCCGAGGGGTCAACCTTGGGCGAAACCTTCGATTTCATCTGTCGGCATCCCGGCCTTCTGCGCCGTCTCCAGCAACTGCGCCCATGTGCCGGAATCAACGGGAATACCGTTCGCACCCCGGTCTTGCCGGGTGCTGCGTTCCGGATCACCCGGCATCTGCACGCCGCTTGTTCCAGGTGCGGGCGGCGACGCCTTGACCCAGTCAGTATAGCTGTCGATGTCGATGCCAAAGCTTTGGGCCAGACCGAAAACATCGGGATCAATCAGGATGGCCAGCATGTTGTTGACGATCCGCGAGGGCACCTCACGCTCGGGCAGGTAAGCACCCCCGCCGCTGAACGATCCGCCGAGCATGTCACCCAGCAGGGCCAGCCCGAACCCCTTGTGCCCGCCGAATGTGGTCAGCGACCCGCCAGCATCGTCAAAAACAACCGACGGATCGTCAGTCGGATTGCCCTGTGCGTCGATCAGCGACCCTGCGGGAACAGGCTTGCCGCTCAGATGCGCGACCCGTGCCTTGCCCATCGCAATGGTGCTTGTAGCCATATCCAGCAGGAACATCGGGTTCTTGTCTGTTGCAGGGATCGCTGTGCAATAAGGGTTGGTCACAAACCGCGCGTCGCTGCCGCCAAAGGGGGCGACCAAGGGGCGCGGTGACTGCACATTTGCGTAAAGGATGCAGATAAATCCCGCCTCGGCCGCCATAGCGCCCCAATCGCCAAGCCGCCCCAGATGGAAGCTGTTGCGCAAGGATAACACTGCGAAATGACTGCCCTTTGCGCGGTCAATCGCCAGATGCATGGCGTCTTCCGCAATGATATGGCCAAAGCCGCGATGACCGTCGACCAGCAGAAACGGCCCCTTGTCCTGCACCACCTCAAGGTCTGCGTCTGCCACCAGTTCGCCCGCCAGAATACCATCGACATAGGCGGGTATCATGCCGACACCGTGGCTGTCGTGCCCGGTCAGGTTTGCGCTGACCAGCCTCCCTGCCACTCTTGCCGCCTTGTCCGGATCCCCGCCGGCGTAGGTCAGGATGCTGGTTGCAAATGACGTCAGCTGATCTGCGGTGATTTTCATGGGGGTGCCTTCCTGTTTGTTCGCAGCGCACTGTTGCCGCGTTTGCAAGACACTGCAAGCAAGGCAACCCGTCGGCACGACCCGAAAGGCATTCCCCGCCGGCTTGACGACTAACAGCCGGGCAACTTCAGGTCGCTGCTGGCAAGCTCCCCGAAAGGTGTGAACGCGCGTGCCGTCTTGCCATAGCCTGCTTGGGCATCGCCGGTGCAAATCTCGACCGCCTCCGTCCGAC
>JAGXHB010000254.1 GCA_024636425.1 Roseobacter sp. | reverse complement strand
CTCAATGGCTATTTTATGCTTGTTGTAAAATGGACAGTTTATGGTTGCAAAATGGCCAATCTGTCGGCCGGTTTCCGTTTCGACCCACCTAAAAACAATGACTTAGCTTGGCGCAGTGGCGTTTAATCGGTTGCAGGAACAGTGTTTCAGGCGTCAGATCCCCTTGATCTGACGCCTTTCGATTGTCGGCGCACCATTTAGGCAGGATTGACGAATTCGCTCGCTTCATGCTGACTGACGACATGAAAACAAGACAGCATACAGGTCCTGGGTGCGACGTCACGCATCGGGGCCGTCTGGAAAGAGCTAAAAAAGTTTGCTTCATGGATTGCAGACAACCTGTCCCACAATCCAGGCAGCGTGGCAGGGATTGCTATGGCCAGAAAAACCGCAAAGACGGTCCCCTTTGCATGGGCTTGGTGCGTGCACCCAAGGCACCGGTGCCAAGCTGACTATGAAGGATAACTAACGGCATGCCGCCTTCATATCTGAAACTTCATACTGGCGAAATGCAGCCTAAAAATACTGGCCAAAATACCGCTCGGACCGCTTCGTGATATCCTCAGCAATCCTTGCAAGGGGTGACTCTGAGCTCTCGTTACGTTAGCGTCTTTGCATTTACAGATCAGAAAATGCTGCCGACAGGATTGGTAAAACAGCAAATTTGCAAGGAGTTCACCCATGCGAAACACCCGTTTTTTTATGAACATCTGCTCCGCGATGCTGCTGGCCAGCGGCGCGACAACCCTCATCACCTCTCAGCCTGCCGACGCGCAAGACACGCGTTCGATGACGGTGCTCGGATCAATCGATGGAACGGCGAACGGCATGGAACGTTCATGGCTGACCATCGCGGGCGAGGTCAACGGTGAGCCCATGTCGTCCGCCGCATGGCGTCCTTATTCGATGGCCAATGTGATGGAGGGTGCATTCGGCTCAATGAGCGATGAGCAACGCGCGCAGATGAAAGAGCGCATGGAGAAGATGTCCGAAATGATGGGCGACGGGGCTGAAAACCCGCTCGCTCAGATGTTTGGGGGCGGCGGCGAGGACCAGGTCCAGTTGCGGATCATGGGCGTTGACCCCGAAGCCGAACGCATCCTGCGGCAGGGGGGGCTGACCATCGAGCTGCCGCCGTTCCCGGTTGAGAATGCAGACCAGATGCTGAGCGGCACCAACGAAGCCGAGATTTCCTATCACAAGAATTTTGGCGAAGGCACCGGGTTTTATGCATCGTCACATGACACCGGAACGGCAGCCACAGTGGCGTTCGACAGGCTGGAAATCGTCGATGGCGGCGGGTTTGCCGCCGGAACCTTCGAGGCCACCCTTTGCCCGATCAGTGCCCTGATCAACAATGTACCAGACCCGGAGGTTTGCATTCTGGTCGCCGGTGAATTCGAGACAGAACTTGGCGAAGAGGAGGCGGATATGCCGGGCGCGCCGACATCCAACTGATAGAGGGCGGCACGACATTGCGCGCCGCGCTCTTCTTTGCAATCGCCGTAACCGCGATGTCGTTCGGTGCGATCGTCCATGCGCAACTGACGCTAGAGATCCCCGAAACGGAATTCGAAGAGATCGAGAACTACAAGCCCATTCCAGTGCCTGACCCGTCCGGCGGGCCGGTCAACCAGATGTTCGAATATATGGAACTCGACATGACCGGCACCCTGCCCGAGGCGGTGCTGGGAGAGATGCTGGGCGAGACGCCCTACGACTTTGTTGATGTGGTCTGGGGCATGGAGGTCACCGGCGACTGGACCGACCAGATGACCGGTGAAGGCACGCTGCAGGTCACTGACTTTACCGAAGGCCTTGGTGCGACGCTGCGGCCTGACCCCGAGCGGTTCACGGGGGACATGGGCTTTCGTATGTACAATGCCCGGCTGCAGACGGATGGCGACCATGTGTTCACGCTCAGCGCTGCTTTTCCGCCGGATCAAGGTGGGATTGCACTTGGCACTGAACTCGACGCGGTCAAAGCGCTTTTCGAGGTGACCTGGCTTTGCCACATGTTCGAACCGGGCCGCCGTGGCTGCATTGATTATCCGGACGAGTACTACGAAACAGAACTTCCCGAACTGAGCAGGCTGCACATCATCCGCAGAGCCGACAGCTACAAAATCGAATTCGCCGCCCGTGTCAGAGAAACCCGTACCCATCGGGACCGGGGATATTCCTCAACGGATCCTACGGGGCGGGTGGCGGATGTACGCGGCTGGGTCTGCGACCGCGCAACCTGGGAACAAGACCCTGACGATTGTGCTGCATCTGAACCGTTGCAAGTGATGGAAAATACGCCGCCAGACCAGCGCGAGAACGTCCATTTGCAGGAACCTCGCATCGAGATGGAATTCAATTACCCCATCGATGCCGAAGAGCTTGAGGAAAACTTCTCGCTGACCACGCGGGACGTCGACGGTGACCCGCTTGAAATGAAGGGCCAGGTTCTGGACCTTTCTGATACCAGATTTCTGTTCGAGCCGGACGACGATCTCGAGTCAGGAGTAATCTACGAAGCCCGGATCGAGGGAAGTGAAGATGGTCTGGAGGGTCGTGGGGGAGAAATCCTGGAATCCGGGGCTCACTGGTGGCGGTTTTCGACGCTGGTTGATCTGGAAAACCATGGTGGCCCGGTTGAAGAGCCTGTGCGCAGCAATGTCTACCAGACCGTCCGAGACGCGCCGCTGGTGGTGAACAAGCCTGCGCTTCAGCGTATCTACGTGGATTGGCAACCACACGATCACATCGAAAAGGCTTGGCAGCCCGAAACCTTTCCGGCGGAGCTGAAGATAAATGTGCTGGATCAAAGCCAGTGGCGCATCGACCCGCAGGCTGGTGGCTCCGTCGAGGGCAATGTGGTTCGCGTGGTGCGAAGCGATCTGCTCGAACAGTATGGCATCCGCCGCGAGATCGAGAGACAGGCCCGCAATACGATCAATGTCTATGGCTGGACGCCGGATCGGCTGGGAGGCACCTCAACTATTGAAACCCAGCTGACCCCGCATGATCCGTATCCCCTCTCGGCCGTAGTGAAAGATGTGATCTCTGAAAAAGAGGTCGAGCACTGGGATTTCAACCCGCAACCACTGGTGTTCCGCTACGCGCTGCTGGAGGTCGGGTCATGGTCAGACGGTGTCCCTGAAATAGACCGAAACATTACAATGGATGTCATCGGGCAGGCCGAAGAATTCGCTGTTCAGGTCATGCCCTACAGGGAAGCCCATGGCATAGATGCCATGCGGGACACAGATCGCGACTATGTCAATTACTACCGTGATAACGTGACAATTGCCAAAGAGCTTTTGAATATAGTTTTAGACGGCGAAAAGCTCGACAATAGCATAAAAAAACAAGCTCTCAAAAATACTTTACGCAAGATGCGAGAGGATATTTCGGCTGTCCTCCAACCCGATGAGATCTTGGTTGTCTTCTATCCAACAGACTATTTCGGAGTAGGCCGTAACTTTGACTTTCTCTGGGGCGAAGACGTTTATCGCGGCGTCGGGATGGGAATAACGAGGTATGCCTTCGTTTCGGAGCTAGCGATGGGGCTGGTGCATGAGTTCGGGCACCATCTTGGCCTTGTCCACCAACCCGGGCACAGGTCAGAGGTGACTATACCGCCCGCGGCTTTTAGGGATCTGAGCATGGAAGGGTTTCGTATTGCGGCCGGTGGCATGTCCGGATGGAACAAGTCGGCGACGGAAGGAAATGGTGAACATCCTACGGTCCTTGTACCGCTGATGTGGCCGGGAACCTTGCCGAGTGGCGTAGTGTTTGTAAACGAACGCGACTACCTGACCCTGATGACCACAATCGAAGGCCGCTGACCAATTTTTTTGGAAAAAACCAACATAAATACGATCAATAACGACGCCCGATAATTGTTGCCTATTGGAGAGAACGATGACCCTGTCAAAATTTTGCAATCGCACCCTGATGGCCGCGACGCTGATCGCCGGCCTGGCCCTTCCCGCTATGCTTGCCGCCCAGACATATACGCCCCCAGATCCTGACACCGCAGCCCTTCAGCCACTGCCCGAACACGATCCCGAGGCAAGGCTGCGCGGCAAGTCCGCGGCAGAGCACGCCGAGGATCTGGCCGAGCCGGTCATGATGCGCCGTCTGATGGCGCTTCAGGCGCTGATCGATATGGGCCCCGATGCGCTGCCTGCCCGCGATATGGTGCGCTTTACTGTTGAACATGGTGATACGAGCGCCTTCTCGGACGCGCAGGTCAACGAGTTGAAGCTAGGTGCGCTGTCGGTGATGTTTGCGATGCAGGCCCCAGAAACCGAGGACCTGTTGCGCAGCGCGATCATCGACCCCGACTTTGCCACGCGCGGCAGATTCTATTCCGGCTTGTTGGATGGGGCAAAGCAGATGCAGATCGACTCGGCGATGCTGACGGGCGATCTGACCTCGCTTCTGGATACCGCGCCTGATCATGCAGTGCGTCTCATGGCATTGAACGAGCTGCCGGACCCGGTGCAGGCTGCTCTGGAACAGGCGGTATTCACAGCCCCCCACAACGAACAGGCGACCCGTCATTTTATGGAAAATTTGGGCGATATGTCCTTTCTCGATGACGAAACCCGGATCGCCTATGTAGCTGACAACCACCAAGCGGTCGGTGCGGACGCCAGCCGCGATGCTCTTGCCGCGATTGGCACAGAGGGGGCGCTTGACGCGGCCCTTGCCATCGGCCCGCCCGAAGGCCAGGCAGCAGGAGTTTCGCGCGACGTGATCATTGCCAGTTTCGCCGATGGCCCCTTGCCCCGCGAGACGGTGATGGAGCGTCTGGTGCAAGAGGCACAGGCCACCGAAGGTGACCGAGAGATCGGTCTGGTCGTCGCTATGCTTGAAAGAACATTGCGCGACGACTCCACCCTGTTTGCGCGCGCTATGACGCAGCTGATCGAGGATGGCCCCACCGACGCGCACACAGCCGTCGGCATCAAGCGGCAGGTCCTGTATCTGCGCCGCAATGCGGATGCGGATGCGGCGATGGCGCTCAGTCCAGTCTTCGCGGTGCTCAAGGATGAAACGGGTTCTCGCGAGGCAAAGATTGCAGCCTTCAATTCCCTGCGCCAGTCAGTCACACGGATCGCCGCGATGGCACCGGATTACTTCATCGCCGAATCCGTCGCGCTGATCTGGCCCGCCCGGACCCCGTCCGAGGCTGAATTGCCGATGGCCCTGTTGCGTCCGCTGATGTCGTCGGACGAACTGGCCCCGCAGGTTGTCACCGCCATCGAGGGCCCTTTCGAAGACCACCTGACAGACTGGTCGATCAATCCCGCCTTGGCCATCGCTATCGCCAGCGGCACGACCCGCGGTCTTGAACGCTCGCCCACGCGCGAAGCGGCGGCGGTCATGATGGGCAAGGCGATCAAAAGCCCGGTGATCGACCTTGACTACATGCGCACCCATCTTGCACGCAACGGTGCAGCACTGGCCAGCCTGCAGCAGAACACGGTCGCGGGCGTGATCGGCACCTATGTCCCCACGATCTTTGCCGAAGACAAACCCGACAGCTACGACTTTGCGATGGAGCCCTACCTGCGCCCCATGCTTGAACGTCCCCGCTGGCTGCAACAAGACGCTGAGGCGCAGGCAGAGTGGGTGACGTTTTTGCAGCGCGTCGTTGATTTGGATGACCCTGACTTCAGCCCCACGGCCCGCCGTGCTCTTGATGGATTTCAATAAGCACATAGCCTCAACAGCGCTTTACGTTACCGAACAGGAAAAAGGATCAGCCCATGCTAAACGGTTTCAAATCAGGTATCGGCCCCGCCATTCTGTCGCTTTTCGCAGCCTTTGCGCCTGTAGAGGCGACCGCGCAATTCGACGGACATG
>JAGXHB010000253.1 GCA_024636425.1 Roseobacter sp. | reverse complement strand
TCTCCGGTTACCGGATCGGCTGTGCCGTTCCAGCGGGCGTCAAGGATATCGAGGGCAAGCGGATAGGTTTCGGCCATCGGGCGATTGCGGGCATAGGTGTCCACAAGCTGCATGGCCTCTTGCGGGTGCATGCCCGCGCCGATCAGGCCAAGCCGGATGACTTCGGCAAGGTCGGCTGCTTTGAACAGCATCGCGACGGCCCGCTGATAAAACGCACCGATCCCGCTTTCGGTGATGCGCTCCAGCTCCGTGATCATGTCGTCGGTCAGGGTGAATTTGTGCTCAGCCGTGCCGAAAAATCCGGTGTGCGTGATCATGCTGCTTGCTCCTGCGCCACGGCTTCAGCCGCACCGGATGTGGTGTAAGGGTTGGCAAGGCTGTTGCCATCGGCAAGCGGCGCAAGGTTCAGGCCGCTGCGCACCTCGTTTGCCGTCATCGCGCCCATGCTGCGATATTGACCGTATGCACCCGCGCGGGCCGTGGCGTTGGTGGTCAGCAGGTCGTCGGTGACAAATTCGATGTAGAAGGCCGCGCGTTCCTCTGGTGTGAACAGGACGCGGGCATAGGCCCATGTCCAACTGACCAGCCACGGTTTGAGCGTGATGGCGTAGAACTGGCGCGCCATCTCTTCGGTGTTGGACCATGTGCCGCGTGTCAGTTCAAAAAGCATGGTAGGCGGCACACGAAACACGCGGGCAATCTCGCGGATCTGTTCAAGCCGGTTCTCTGCAAACTGTGCGTCCGCAAGGGTCATGGAAAGCTGATCATAGCTCATGCCCTCGTCCAAGATCGCGGTGCCACCGGCGTTGCGCCCCGCATGAGTGTTGAACCAAGATGCCGCGATCTTTTTCTTGGCCTCTACGTCCAGCACCTTTTCGCTTTTGATGATGCCCGAGGGGCGCGCGCCATTGGCAAACAGGCTGGCGATGTGTTGTTCAAAGGCAAGGGAAAGCGCGATGGCCTCACGGCCAAGGGTGATCGGTGAGACGCCACCGAAAGGCTGGATATGCAGGATGTCGCGGTAACTGTAGCGGCGCGGCCCCTGATCGGTCTGAACGATGTAGAAAGGTTCACCGTCCGGCTCGTAGTCTGTGCGCACACTGGCAGGGTCAATCCGGTGCAATTCAAAGGGCGCGCCATCGGTCAGCCTGACAACGTGGGCATAGCCGTTTCCAGTTAACAGCGCGTCGATAGTCAGGTGTTCGCGCAGCTGACCAGCAGAGGTCCACTCGTTCGCCTCGTCATGCACGAGCTTGTAAGCGCCCTGCCCCTTAGCCGCTTCTTTGGTGTCGGTCAGATGGACCTTGGCGGGCATCGCTCCGATAGTCTCAGAGATCAGCGCGACGGCGCAGGCAACGGCTGGAACGCGCAAGGCTGAGTTGCCGCTGACATGAATGCCGGTAGCGGTTGGGGTCATGCCGAACAATTCGAAAGCTGCCGGATCGGTCAGATTCAGAGCTTTGGATTCGGTCTTGCGAAAGAGGCGGTCGATAAAGGACATTCAGCATTCCATACAGGGTGGTATCTATATACCACACCGCTGAATCGCTGTGAATCCCTTAAATGCAACGTTATAACATGATATATTTTTCTTTGTTATATGATGGGTATAGAATCGGGATTATCAGTTTCGTATTCGGCAAGCTCTTTGTCTGACCAAAGAACGTAAACAAAGTCTTCGGTTCGATGATCAGCCATCATTGTCGCCAATTGAGCTAAAGAAACATGCGCGGCTAGGACAATCGCCGGACCCACAGCTTTCTTTTTTATCTTCGTTTCTAAGTGAAATTTGACACCCTCTATGATAACTTCTCGAGTTTTGACGAATTGCTCTGTTCTTGATCGACCCAGAATATCGACCAGTTGACTATTCGTGACGTTATTAAACGCTGGAGTTAGATAGATGATGTCAAGATTAGACGCTTTCGACAAAGCGATGGCCTTTTTGATGCCTTCTCGCAGAGCCTTCAAATCGGGGCCGTGTGATCTCGTATGATATGGCATTTTAGTTTCTCCGCTTCATTTCTATAGCTCTTTGATGCTTCAACAGTTGTAAAAATTCATGGCTCTTGCAAGGTAAATTCATATCTGAAATGGAATAGCTCCCGAGTGTCGGATACGCTGACTTATTAGAGCAATGAGACAACGCTAAGCGGGTATTCTGGCAGGCGACCGATAGCATCAGCCTTGGTCTTGATCGTCACATCGCCGTAGTGGTCGGCAGCGGTCCGGCCCGCGTGGCCTTGTATGGCATCGGCTACACGATCAGAGATGCCCAGTTCGCGGCACTGCGTCTTGAGCCTGTGCCGCCATGCGTGGCTCGGCTGGATACCCTCCGGCACCAGACCTTCTTTGCGCAACCAGTCAGACAGTTTGTTCGAGACGATAACTGCCGCGCTTCTGAATTTCTCAGGCTTGGTCGCACTATGAAACAATGGGCCTTCATCAGCATCGCTGACAAATTTGACAAAGCCCTCCGCAACGATCTGCGCATGCAACGGCACGTCACGATAGCCGCCGGATTTGACCGTGCCAGCGTCCGGCGTGATCCGCGCGACCCATTGTTCGCCTACTTTTGTCACGTCCGCTTTTCTTAACTGAATTATCTCTGAAACCCGCGCACCGGTAAACGCGCAGATGATCGGCACCCAACGCTTCACGTTTGCCATCTGCGTAGATTCACGCACCCGTCCGAACTCGTCCGGTGTAGATTGATAAGTGCGTGACGCCTTCAATACCTTCTTGGCTTCGTCATCAGTGTATCCACGTTCACGGCCATACACTTTGCGCGGTTTTGGCTGTCGCACCGTTGCTGCTACATTCTCAGGCAGTCGGTCATTTTCAACTGCCCACGCGATAACCGATTTCACGGCAGACAGGTAAATATCGTTCACGGTCTTTGGCGAGAGGGTTTTCATCAGATGATCGCGCCAAGCCATCAGGTCTTTCTTGGTGAGACGTCCAGCATCGTTGTGCTTGAGAAACTTGCGCAAGCTATCAATCACCGGGCGCTGACGCTGGCCCTTGTCGCGCATAAATCCGGCCTGCATGCGGCTGTTGAGATAGTCGGTCCAAAGGCCAGTTAGACTAACCGGCGGCGCGGTCACATCCTGAGCCTGTGCTTTCGCCGCCAAGATCATCGGTGCCTTGACCGTGCCAGTGTAATCACCTTCGTCACGCTCACAGATGCGCTCTAGCGCTTCATACTCTCCGATGCACATAGCCCTCGCGATGACCCGCCATTCATCAGTTCTCGGAATTGCGTCGAGATTACCGGAGTAGCGAAACCGCTCAATTTCATGACCGACTAGCTCAAAAAGTTCTTCATTGCTGGCACGTCCTGCAATCGCGTCACGCAGGCGCTTGACCAGCACGTCGTCGATACCGATTTGCGCATAGCGAGGATCGCTTCGCAGTTCCTCGTCAAATGCTAGGCGTTGCTGGTAGTGCTTTAGCGCAAGCTGATCAGGCGAAAGCGGATAGCGCGCCACTCTGGTCGATGCGACCCCTTGCCCCGCTTTCCGCTCCGCAAGTGCGATCTGGTGCTGTAGCTGCGTCACGGCACCGGGCAACAGCTTGATGGCTTGTCGATAGTCCGCACCCAACGGGCTGCGGAGTTCTGTTTTACCAACGATGCCGCTCAGGTCTTTGGGGACGACAAGCCGCGCGTGATAGCGGCCTGACCGATTGACGAGATGCCTGACTTTTCCGACCATTTTCGATCCCGATTGTAACCAAAGTTGTAACCATGAACCGGACAATGACCCCACAAAGCAAGGGGTTTCTTTAATATCAAAGGGTTAAAGTGGTGCGGGTGAAGGGACTCGAACCCCCACGCCATAGGCGCCAGAACCTAAATCTGGTGCGTCTACCAATTCCGCCACACCCGCATTGCGCGCTGAGTATCAAACAACTCTGGCGCTGGCGAGTGCAAAAAAGACAAGACAGAAACAGTTTATTATCGTATCCAGATCAATACCTGAGGCAGGTAAAACAAGAAAGAGACGCCCATGAAACCGAAAACGGTCGGGCGCGTAAGCGGGCAAGATCCGCGAACGGGCCAGTATATGCCCTATGTCAGCGTCGATAGTGGCCTGATATCTGGGACAAGATTGCTTACACTCGACGGGGAAATTCCGGTAGAAATCCTGAGCGTCGGGGACAAGCTGATCACCCGCGACAGCGGTATTTCCAAGGTCATGCATATCCAGCGCACAACCCGCAAGGTGCGCACCATAGCACTTGCAGCCGGATCGCTGGGGCACACGCGCCCCGAATGCGATACTTTGCTGGCCGCGGACCAGATGGTGCTGATCCGCGACTGGCGCGCACGGGCGATGTTTGCCACAGAACGCGCCCTTGTGGCAGCACGGTCCCTGGTGGACGGTGAATTCATCGTCGATCTGGGAGAGCAGGAACAGATGCTGATCCAGATCTTCTGCGACTCGCCGCATATACTTTATGCGGGTGGGCTGGAACTGGGGACGGCGGATGCAAACCGAGCGCGTGGGGCAGTGTTGGACGCCGCCTAAAGCGACAGATGTTTGAACACGGCGGGGAGCGTTTCCACCAGATCCTCGGCGATCAGGCCGGGGCCTAAGGTGAGCGCTGCCTCGACGTGGAGCCAGCTTGCATAAGCTGCGGCCTCGAACGGGTCATGTCCGCGCGCCACGAGCCCGGTGATGATCCCCGACAGCACGTCGCCTGCTCCGGCAGTTGCCAGCCAGGGCACGGAACGTGTACCGGTGCCGTCATGCACAGCGGCGCGCCCGTCAGGATGCGCGATGGACGTTGTTGCACCTTTCAGCAAAACCACGCCGCCGATCTGCCGCGACGCCCAAGCACAGAGCGCCGGCTTGTCGGTCTCATCCGGCGCATCCGGAAACAGGCGGGCAAATTCGCCCCCGTGAGGGGTGAGAATGCAGCCTTCGCCGATCATTCGGCGCAAGGCATCCTCGCGCGCGATCAGCGTCAGCGCGTCGGCGTCCAGCACACAAGGCTTTCCGCTGAGCAGAACCTCTTTGACCAGCGCGGCCTGCGCCGGCCCCAGACCCAGGCCCGGACCAATGCAAACTGCGCTTATGCGCCCATCCTCCAGCGTTTCGCGCAGGGCATCGCTGTCCGGCAGGGGCGTTTGCATGACGGCGGTGATCTGGCAGGCAACCTCTACCGATGCGTCCGGCGGGACGGCCAAGGTGACGGCCCCTGCCCCCGACCGCAAAGCCGCACGCGCAGCAAGGCGCGCAGCCCCGGTGCGCCCTGCCCCGCCACTGACCACCAGCGCATGACCGTGATCGTATTTATGCCCCTGCCCCTTTCGAAGCGCATAAAAATCCATCGTTTGCGGGCTTATCCGAGTCGGCTGCACATCATTCCTTTCGCTGAGGGTTACGGTATTCACGCATTCTCGCAGCGTAAGCTGACCCTGAAAACAGTCGCGGTAAAAGCAATCGTTTCACTTATGCCTAAAATTTAGACTACTCGCATGTTTTTACAGCGCCGTGCCTGAAAAATCATCTGCATCTGTAGACTCCCCCAACCGCTTGGTAGACCGTCGGTCTGGTCAATGAAATGACGCTGATGGAATGTAAATATACTGGCACTGGCAGGGAGGCCTCAGATGAAAAAGATCGAAGCTGTGATCAAACCGTTCAAGCTTGATGAAGTCAAAGAGGCTCTACAGGATGTGGGCGTTCAGGGGCTTAGCGTGATCGAGGTCAAGGGCTTCGGCCGTCAGAAAGGCCACACCGAACTTTACCGCGGTGCTGAGTATGTCGTCGACTTTCTCCCAAAGGTCAAAATCGAGATCGTGCTTGATGACGATCAGGTCGACGGTGCCATCGAGGCGATCGTGAATGCCGCAAAGACCGAAAAAATCGGTGACGGCAAGATCTTCGTCAGCTCGGTCGAACAGACAATCCGTATCCGCACTGGTGAAACCGGCTCGGACGCGCTTTAACACTACACGTTTCAAGAAAGAGGATAACATCCAATGAGCACCAAGGACTTCCTGAAGAAGATCAAGGACGAGGACATCGAATACGTTGATGTGCGTTTTACCGATACACGCGGTAGATTGCAGCACGTCACGGTCGTTTCTGATCTGGTAGACGAGGATTTCATCGAAGAAGGATTCATGTTCGACGGCTCATCGATCGCCGGCTGGAAGAGCATCGAAGCCTCAGACATGAAGCTGATGCTGGACGTGGACAGCGCCTATGTCGATCCGTTCTATGCGGAGAAAACGATCTGCGTTCACTGCTCCATCGTTGAACCCGACACCGGCGAATCCTATGACCGTGACCCCCGTGGTACGGCCCAGAAAGCCGAAGCCTACCTGAAGTCTTCGGGCATTGGCGACACAGCCTACATGGGCCCCGAGGCTGAATTCTTCCTGTTCGACAACGTCAAATACTCGAACACGATCAACAAGGTATCGTATGAAGTCGATGCATCGGACGGTTCGTGGAACACCGACACCGACTATGAAA
This sequence comes from Roseobacter sp., assembly GCA_024636425.1. Classification (GTDB taxonomy): domain Bacteria; phylum Pseudomonadota; class Alphaproteobacteria; order Rhodobacterales; family Rhodobacteraceae; genus Sulfitobacter. The sequence goes on along the minus strand of JAGXHB010000253.1, from coordinate 11,786 downwards.
TGGGCAATACCGGACACCGTCCCGGCCTCAAGGGCGGTTATTTCCCGGTGAACCCGACAGACGAAGCGCAGGATCTGCGCTCCGAAATGCTGTCTACCATGAAGCGCATGGGCATGAAGGTCGACAAGCATCACCACGAAGTCGCCTCCTGCCAGCACGAACTGGGCCTCATTTTCGGAACGCTGACACATCAGGCGGACGAGCTGCAGAAATATAAATATGTGATCCATAACGTCGCGCACGCCTATGGCAAATCCGCGACTTTCATGCCCAAGCCGATCTATGGCGACAACGGGTCCGGCATGCACGTGAACATGTCGATCTGGAAAGACGGCAAGCCCCTGTTCGCAGGTGACAAATACGCGGACCTTTCGCAGGAAGCCCTGTGGTATATCGGCGGCATCCTGTCTCACGCGAAGTCGCTGAATGCCTTCACCAACCCCGGCACCAACAGCTACAAGCGCCTGATCCCCGGCTTCGAAGCGCCCGTTCTGCGCGCCTATTCCGCACGCAACCGCTCCGGCTGCGTCCGTATTCCATGGACAGAAAGCCCCAAGGCCAAGCGCGTCGAGGCACGTTTCCCCGATCCGTCCGCCAACCCCTACCTCTGCTTCTCGGCTCTGTTGATGGCCGGCCTTGACGGTATCAAGAACAAGATCGATCCCGGCGAAGCCATGGACAAGAACCTCTATGACCTGCCCGCAGAAGAGCTGGCAGACATCCCGACTGTCTGCGGCAGCTTGCGTGAAGCACTGGAAGAACTACAGTCCGATATGGATTACCTTCTGGCCGGTGACGTGTTCACCAAAGACCAGATCGAAGGCTATATCGAGCTCAAGATGGAAGAGGTGCATAAATACGAGCACACGCCTCACCCCGTCGAATTCGGCATGTATTACAGCTGCTGATCTTCGACAGCGCGCTACAAGACAAAGGGCATCCCTGATCGGGGTGCCCTTTTTGTCATCTGCCGGTCATACCGATCACAACGGTTTCACTTTGCAGTCGTCGCACCAGCAGCTACCATTGCCTGAAATCATATATGTTGAGGATAAATATGCGCTCTCTGACTTCCCTCGCCACGGCTTGCCTTCTTGCGGCAGGCCTTGCATCTCCATTGGCTGCCGCGCAATGCGGCAACAACGCTGGCGGGTTCAATGCCTGGAAAGCAGCCTTCGCCCAAGAGGCTCGTGCAGCAGGGGTCGGTCAACGCGGGCTCGATGCACTGGCGCAGGCGCAATATGCGTCGGGGACCATCGCTGCCGACCGCAACCAGAAATCATTCAAATATTCGCTCGACAAGTTCATGCAGATCCGCGGTGCCGACACGATCGTGGCCCAAGGCCGCAAGCGCAAGGCGCGCGATGCTGGTTTTTACCAATCCCTTGAAGCGCGCTATGGCGTGCCCGCCGGTGTGGTCATCGCCATTCACGGGATGGAGACCGGTTTCGGCGGCTTCATGGGCGACAGCTCGGTCGTTTCGGCGATCACGACACTGACCTATGACTGTCGCCGTTCGGACTTTTTCGCGCCGCATGCCATCGGCGCGCTGAAGCTGGTCGATGCGGGTGCGATCAGCGGATCGACCAAAGGTGCCAAGCACGGCGAGCTTGGGCATACTCAGTTCCTGCCCGGCAATGCCCTGCGTTACGGTGTTGATGGCAACGGCGACGGGCGCGTCGACTTCTACAATCAGGCCGATGCCTTGGCCTCGACCGCGAATTTCCTGCGCCAGAAAGGCTGGCAGCCCGGTGTCGGCTTTCAGGAAGGTCAGGCGAATTTCAACGTGATCAAGCAATGGAACGCCGCCGGCGTCTACCAGAAAGCGATCGCAATCATGGGTGCCAGAATCGACGGGTAACCTCGGCTTGGCAATGCGGGCGTGCCGCACTCTGGCGCGCCCTCAGTTCCAAATGGTTCAAAATCCTCGCCGAAGGCATTACGCCCCTAGCCTTCGCGCACAACATGCGTGTGGATTGAGAATACCACCGCATCGGTCCGGGGCAGTCTAAGGATACTCTGCCGCTCTGACCTGATGAAGGGCATATCCGGACCTGTTGCACGCCGCCTCGGTTGGTGCAGGTCGGCCTCGGCGTAGCGCAGCTTGTTGAACCGCCAAAGCGGTCGTCCGACCCGAACCCCGTCGAACAGGCGCTGGACCCTCCGCGCGATGTTTTCATCGTATTCTTCCACAGGTTCGTGAATGCCGATCAAGGGCCGCTCCACCTTGTCGGCCAGACGCCAGTTTGCCGGAAAGCACAGGACCGCGGCGGTCAGAACATGCTCGTCCCCGCGCTTTTGCAGAATGCAGATATCCTCCTGCACCAGATGACCCATTGTCAGAAGCGGGCTTTCTAGGTCCAGCGCGACCTTGCGCCCGTCCGGGCATGTCACAACGTCAGACGCCACTGAAAACCCCAGCTTGGGCAGAACCGCCAGCGCCTGCTCCAGAACCTCGGCCGCTGCGTCGCGGGCTGCATCACTTTGATACAAGACAGCCTCGCGCCGGCCCGCCAGCAATTCTGAACGATAGGCCATCTGCGCGGCGTACGCTTCGTCCACCCGCAGCCAGTCGTCAGGCGCGCAGGGTGACACACCCGGCAAGGCGCTCTCCCCCTGCTGTGCTGCGGGCAAGGCATCTTGCAGAATGAAACTCATCGCGCACGTCCCTTCTTTTCTGGCTCTTGATTGCGCCCGCCGAAGGCAGGAAGCTTTGAAGTCCCGCCCGGATCAGCTGTGCCTTCGGCGAGGATTTGAGACCATTTGGAAGACCCGTCAGTCCGCCAAAGCTGCCTTCAGGGCGGGCAGGAAACGCTGTTCATAATCGCTGCCCACAAGGGGGCCTGCAAAGCGGAACAGCACCTTGCCCTCCCCGTCGATGATAAATGTTTCCGGCGGCGCGGTGACGCCCCAATCAATCGCAGTCCGGCCTTGCGGGTCGAACGCGACGCCGGCAAAAGGATTCCCGTCGTCTGTCAGATACCGGGAGGCAGCGCCTGCGGTATCCTTGAAATTGACACCTATGATCGGAATGCCATCGGCATGAAGGTCCAGCAAGGTGGGATGCTCGGCGCGGCAAGGGGGACACCAGCTGGCCCAGAAGTTGACCAACGTCACGTCACCGCGCGTCAGAGCGTCCGGCAGGGCTGCCGGAAATGTTGTCAGCGGTTCGGCAGGCAGTGCCGGTGCCTGCTGTCCGATCAGGGTCGACGGCAGTCCTTCGGGATCGGGGCGGAACATGCCAACCGCGGCAAGCGCCACAAACGCCGCGAAAATCAGCGGCGGTGCGATCATCAGCGGGGATATTCTAGCCATCTTTACGCGCCTTTCCGAGGCTCTGTTCGGTCTGCGCCAGCTCTGCACGGGCGCGACGGCCTTTGCGCAGGCTCAGCAGGACGATCGCTGCCAGCAACGCCAGTGACACGCCATAGGCCGCCATGACTTCAGCGGCATATTTGCCAAGTTCGGGCATCAGGCGTCCCTTCCCTGACGCGCCAGCAGCGCGCGGGTGCGGCGCAGGCGGATTTCCGTACCCGTCCGGTAAAGGACAAGGGCAAGGAACAGCAGGCCGAACCCGATCATGCTGACCAGCAACGGATAGAAGAACACATCTGCGACGGTCCGCCCCCCCGTGGCCACCGGAACGGATGTGCCTTGATGCAGACCCTGGTTCCAGAACCGGACGGCATAGCGCGACAACACGGCAAAAACCGACCCCACCAGACATAGGACCGATGTCAGGTCCGCCGCCGTGTCAGGATCGTCCACCGCTTCCCACAAGGCGATATATCCAAGATAGAACAGGAACAGGATCAGAAAGGATGTCAGGCGCGGATCCCATGCCCACCAGGTGCCCCACATCGGCTGCCCCCAGATTGCGCCTGTGACAAGCGCAATCACCGTCATGGTCATCCCCACCGGTGCCGCCGCCTTGGCCGCCAGCGCACTGACATGGTGGCGCCGGATCAGCCAGATCAGCGACGCGACCAGCATCATGAACCATGCGTTGATTGCCATCAGCGCTGCGGGCACATGCAGGTAGATGATCTTGACCGTGGAGCCTTGCCTGAAATCCTCGGGCGTGCCGAAAAAGCCCCAGGTCAATCCGACGCTCACACAGATCGCCGCTGCCGCCCAGAGATAGGGCTGCACGCGGGCCGAAAGACCCAGAAACTTTACCGGATTGGCATATTCCCACAACGACATGATCCGCTTCTATCCCCCTGCTTTCCGGCACTCAATGGTCAAAACGCCCCACCCGTCTGCCGGCTCACCGCAATGTCATCCGCAAGACGGCGGCCGAGGCGAAGGGCATCAGCGCGATCGTGGCACAGGTGATCCCCCCGAGCAGCAGGAGCGACGTGACGGGGTCAAGCCCCTGGGCACCGCGCCGCGCAACTTCCGCCCCGAAGATCAGCGTCGGCACGTAAAGCGGCAACACCAGCAGCGACATCAGCAGCCCGCCCCGCTTGATACCCACGGTCAGGGCGGCACCGAACGTGCCGATCACCGAGAGCGCGGGCGTGCCCACGGCAAGTGAGCTCACCAGCCAGACGAAACCTGAAGGTGCAAGGTTCAGCATCACCCCCAGGACCGGGGCAGCCAGCACCAGCGGCAGGCCTGTGGTCAGCCAATGGGACAATGCCTTGACGCTCAGCGCTGCCTCCAGAGGGAGCGGTGCGGTCGCGAGCAAATCCAGCGTGCCATCCTCGAAATCGAGCGCCAGCAGCCGGTCGAGCGACAACAGGCACGCAAGCAGCGCCCCGAGCCACAAGACACCGGGCGCTATGGTGCCCAGAAGATCGGATTGCGGGCCGACGCTGAAGGGCACGAGGATGGTCACGATCAGGAAAAATGCGAGCCCAAGGCCAAAGCCCCCGCCAGCCCGAAAGGCCAGCATCAGATCGCGACGCAGCAAGGCTATCATAGAAATGCCTCGTCGCTGGCACCGCTTCGATCATCGGGCATTGCGCGAAAGGGCGTGATGTCAAAGGTTTGCGCCGCGATGCCAAGGTCGATATGCGTCGCGATCAACGCGAGCCCGCCCCCTGCCAGGTGCCGGGTCACGGCGCGGGCAAACATCCCGACAGCCTCGGCATCCAGCGAAACCGTCGGCTCGTCCAGCACCCAGATCGGGCGGCCCGTCACCATCAACCGTGCAAGACCCAACCGCCGCTTCTGACCGGCTGAAAGCGTGCCCGCCAGACGGTCGCGCAGCGGCTCAAGCTGGTAGGTCTCTATCGCCTCCGAGATGTCTTTGCGGCCGAAGACCTCGGCCCAGAAGGTAAGATTTTCCGCCACGTTCAACATCGCTTTCAGCCCGTCGGCGTGACCGGCATAGGCGATAGTGTCCTCAGCCCCTGTGATCTGCCCTGACAGCGGCGCCTGCAATCCGGCGATGGTACGCAGCAGCGTCGTCTTGCCTGCCCCGTTGGGGCCGCGCAGGATCAGCGCAGTGCCGGGGGCCACGTCAAAGGATACCCCGCTGAGCACCGGCACACCGCCGCGGGCCACGGCCAGATCCCGCAGGCTGAGCGTCATGTCAAACAGGGATCATTGCTAGGGCGATCCGTCTGCCTTCGCTGAGCAGGACGTTATACGTGCGCGCAGCCGCAGGCGACGACATCACCTCAACGCCCAGATCCGCATCCTCTAACTGGTGGCGCAGATCGGCGGGGATATGCGCGATCTCTGCGCCGGTGCCGATGAAAATGATGTCGACCTTACCCCTGAGCGCCAACAGCGGCGCTGCATCCTCGAACCCAGCCCAGGTTCTGGTGCCATCGGGTCCGGCGATCACGGGGCCTTGAATCACCTCGCCGCCGATGCGGAAAAACCCCGGACCGTACCCGTCGACAGGTTTGGAGTCGGTAAAGACGACTTCGTTCAGGCGCATGGCATTACCCTTTCCACAGTGGCAGCCCCACAATAGCCGAGGCGGCGATGACAATATAGGCCACGCTTCGAAAAAGTCGCTCCGCCGAAGGGTCGAAGAAGCGCGCGCCGATCGCGTTGGCGATCAGGTTCGGGATGCCCATCAGCAGCCCCAGCCCCACAACGGTCCAGACCAGCAGATCGCTGACCCAAAGCATGGCGAACAGCACCAGATCAATGCCCAGAAGATACAGCAGGAAATTCGCGCGGATCATCGCTATGGGCAGTTTGCTTGCCATGTAAAGCATGATCACGGGCGGACCCGCGATGCCGGCAAACCCTGTCATGAACCCGCCCACGGCCCCTGTCGCCACAGTAAGCTTGGCCCCCAGCGGTCCGCTATAGCGCCATCCTGTCATGAGAAGGACCAGCAAAAGCAAGACAATGCCCGAAACGATCCAGCCGAACTCCTCGGGTGAGATATAGGACAAAGACCAAAGACCGAGCGGCATCGCAAAAACCACGCCCAGCATCAGCAGGCCGACGTCACGCCTGCCGCCGGTTCGGATCGCATCGGGGAGGTTGGGCAGCGGTCCCAGCAGTTCGGTTGCGGCCAGAAAGATCACCGCCTGCACCGGCGGCAAGACCGAGGTGGCGACCGGCATGATGATCATGGCACTGCCAAATCCGGCAAAGCCCCGCACAAGGCCCCCGACGGTGACGCTTGCCAGCAGCCAGATCAGATCAAGGTCGGACCCCGCTGCGGCAAGAATGTCATGCATCTATGTTGGCGTACTGACCGGCGGATTTGTCTTTTTTGCCGGGGTCGCGTGTGACCCCCAGAAACAGGACAACGTTCTTGGCGACGTAGACTGACGAATACGTCCCCACGATAACGCCCCAGGTAATCGCAAAGACGAAGCCGCGAATTACGTCGCCGCCCAACACCAGCAAGGCAATCAGCGCCAGCAAGGTCGTGCCCGATGTCATGATCGTACGGCTTAGCGTTTCATTCACACTGATGTTCATCACTTCGCGCAGCGCGCGTTTCTTGTACTTGCGCAGGTTCTCGCGCAGACGGTCAAAGATGACCACCGTGTCGTTGATCGAATAGCCGATGATGGTCAGGATCGCTGCGATCACAGGAAGGTCGAACCGGATCTGCAGGGCCGAGAATATCCCGATTGTGAGGATGACATCGTGAAACAGGGCCGCGACGGCACCAATGGAAAATTGCCATTCGAAGCGCAGCCAGATGTAGATCAGGATGGCCGCAAGCGAAGCCCCCACCGCCAGAAGCGCCGTCTGGATAAGTTCGCCTGATACTTTGGGACCAACGGATTCAACCGACGTAAAGACGATGTTGGGCGCGATGGTCTGAAGCGCCGTTTCTACGCTCTGGATCATCTCGGGGGTGGCGGATTCCTCGCCATCCTGCGCCTGAATACGCACCATCGCCACATGTCTGGTGCTGTCGCTGGTCGGATCGAACACTTCGGAAATCGAAATATCGCCCAGTTCCAGCGGATCAAGGGCAGCGCGGTACGCGGCGACGTCCACGGGGGCGTCGCTCTGGGTCCGCAGCGTCGTGCCGCCCCGGAAGTCGATGCCATAGTTCAGCCCCATCATGAACCACACGACAAGCGCGAGCACTACCGCGACACAAGATGCACCGAACGTCATCCGCGCATGCTTGAAAAAGTCGATGTTCGTATCTTCCGGGATCAGCCTCAGGCGTCTCATATCGAATTCCTATACCGTGATGGTCTTGGGGCGGCGGCGTTCAAACCAGATCACCACCATCACACGGGTGACGAAATATGCCGTAAAGACGGAGGTGACGATGCCAAGCCCCAGTGTCACGGAGAACCCGCGAACCGGACCGGACCCCAGAACAAACAGGATCGTCGCAATGATGAAGGTCGTGATGTTAGCGTCCAGGATGGCGCTCAGGGCGCGTTCATAGCCCAGACTGATCGCCCGGGCCGGACCCTTGGCGGTCTTGAGCTCTTCACGAATACGCTCGAAAATCAGCACGTTGGCATCGACAGCCATCCCCACGGTCAGCACAATCCCTGCAATGCCGGGCAGCGTCAGTGTGGCACCGATCAGGCTCAGGAGGCCAAAAATCAGGCCGACGTTGATGATGAGCGCGATATTGGCAAAGAAACCGAACAAGCCATAGGTGGCCCACATGAAAAACAGCACGGCGGCAAAAGCGACCGAGGTGGCAACCTTGCCTGCGTCAATGCTGTCCTGCCCGAGTTCGGGGCCGATGGTGCGTTCTTCGACGAATGTCAGCCCCGCGGGAAGCGCGCCTGCCCTCAGCAGAACAGCCAGATTGGTTGACTCCTCGACAGAGAAATTGCCGGTGATGATCCCCGACCCGCCGGGAATGGCGCTCTGGATCGTGGGCGCGCTGATGACCGTGTCATCCAGCACGATGGCAAAGGGCGATCCGATGTTCTCGGCCGTGTAGTTGCCGAATCTTCGCGCGCCGGTGGTGTCGAATCTGAAGCTGACAGCCGGTTGCCCGTTCTGGTCAAAGCTCGGTTGCGCATCCACCAGCTCCTCGCCGGTCACGACAGGGGCGGTTTCGATGATGTAGAAGACACCGGGTGCTTCGGCGTCGGGCAACAGCGAATTGCCCAGACCGGGTGCTGCGTTCTCATCCGCGCCACGGTTGACGACGGGGTTAAAGGTCAGCTGCGCCGTGGTACCGATGATCGCCTTCAGCTCGGCGGCCGACCCGATGCCGGGCACCTGAATCAGAATACGGTCTGCGCCCTGTCGCTGGATCGTGGGTTCACGTGTCCCAACTTCGTCGATGCGGCGGCGAATGATCTCCAACGATTGCTGCATTGTGCGTTCGTCGGTCGCCTGCTTTTCGCCGTCCGACATGGTGATCATGATGATGTCATCTGCGCCGTTTACAACGATGTCGTTCTGGCCGGTGCCGGTCAGAGATTGGACAGGCCGTGCAAGGCCGCGCACGACTTCAAGCGCCTGCGGCATCGCGTCGGCATCGTTGATGCGGACGCGCAGCACGCCCTCGGGGGATTCGACGCGCCGCACAGGTGTGATGGACCGCAGCGCATCCCGCACTTCGGGCCATGTTGCCTCCATCCGGCTGGTATAGACGTCAGCAACATTCACCTCGGCCAGCAGGTGCGCGCCGCCGCGCAGGTCGAGGCCAAGGTTCACCAGCCGCTCGGGCAGCCAGTCGGGCCAAAGCGCTCTTTGCGCTTCGAGTTCAGGGGTGGATCCGGAGACTTCGATCGCCTTGATCGCGTCGTTGTGCTGTTCAACCGGGCCGTAAAAGGCATTGGGCATCGCAATGAAAAGCCCAATCGCACAGGTGAGGATGATCAACACCCGTTTCCACAGGTTAATCTGAAGCATGGCGAAAGGCCCTTCTACACGCTGCCCCGCAGGACAGTTTACTTGGCGGGTTCGGTCTTGGACACAACGGTGGCGATGGTCGACTGCACGACACGCACCTTGACGTTTTCGGCCAGTTCAACCTCAAGCTCGCCGTCATCCTTGACCTTGACCACCTTGCCGATCAGACCGCCCTGCGTCACGACCTGGTCGCCGCGCCGCAGACCAGCAACCATCGCCGCATGCTCCTTCACCTTCTTTTGCTGAGGGCGGATAAGCAGAAAATACATGATCGCGAAGATCAGGATCAGGGGCACAAATTGCTGGATGCCTTGCATGGGGATCGTCCTTATGATGGGGGCGCAAACCCCGCTCGGGCCTGCCTTCGAAGTTTGGCGGAACCTATTGTCAGATGCAGTGCTTTGCAAGGAGGCTTCACGGGTATTTCAAACGCTGCACGCAGGGGGTGTGGTTATGACGCTAGAAGCCGCTGCAAAAGACGCTTTTTGCAGGCACGCAGACTGCTGTACACCGCATCTGGCACCGCGATCCACAATCGGGCATAACGCCGTCAGACAACGCGCTTTCAAGATCAAAGGACAGACCCATGCATGACATCAAAGCCATTCGCGAAAACCCAGATGCGTTTGATGCCGCCCTTGCGCGGCGCGGAGATGCGCCGGTGTCCGGACAGGTGCTGACACTTGACGAAGAGCGGCGGGCCAAGATCTCGGCGGCAGAAACCGCCCAAGCCGAACAGAATAAAGCGTCCAAGCTGGTCGGTGCGGCCAAGGCATCGGGCGACGAGGCCGAATTCGAGCGCCTGCGCACGCTCGTTACCGACAAGAAGGTCGAGGTCGCGCAGATGCAGGCCGAGGCCAAGGATCTGGACGTGCGGCTGACCGATATGCTGGCGCGCATTCCAAACCTGCCCGCCGCCGATGTCCCTGACGGGGCCGATGAAACCGAAAATGTCGAGATCACCCGCTGGGGCGACGTGCCGTCGTTCGATTTCAAGCCGGTCGAACATTACGAAATCGGGGGCGTCGCCGCGTCGATGGATTTCGAGATGGCGGCCAAGACGTCGGGCGCGCGTTTCGTCATGCTCAAGGGGGCTGTGGCGCGGATTCACCGTGCCCTGGCGCAGTTCATGCTGGATACCCATGTGGATCACAACGGGCTCGAGGAACACGTGACCCCCGTGCTGGTGCGTGACGAGGCGATGTATGGCACGGACAAGCTGCCGAAGTTCGGGGACGACAGCTATCAGACCACAAACGGCTGGTGGCTGATCCCCACATCCGAGGTCACGCTGACCTATTCGGTGGCGGGCGATGTGCTGGAAGAGGCAAGCTTGCCCCGCCGGATGACCGCGCACACGCTCTGCTTCCGTTCGGAGGCGGGATCGGCGGGCCGCGATACGTCGGGCATGCTGCGCCAGCACCAGTTCGAAAAGGTCGAGATGGTGTCGATCACCCACCCCGACACCTCGGACGACGAGCAAAAGCGCATGCTGCGCTGTGCCGAGGATATTCTGGAACGGCTCGGCATCCCCTACCGCACGGTGTTGCTGTGCACGGGCGACATGGGCTTTGGCGCGCGGCGCACCTTTGACATTGAAGCGTGGTTGCCCGGACAGGACGCGTACCGCGAGATCAGCTCGGTCTCGACCACAGGTGACTTTCAGGCTCGCCGCATGAACGCGCGGTTCAAGCTCGCGGATGGGGGCAAGCCGCAGTTCGTGCACACGCTGAACGGTTCGGGGCTTGCCGTCGGACGCTGCCTGATTGCGGTGCTCGAAAACGGTCAGCAGGCCGACGGGTCGGTGAAACTGCCCGAAGCGCTGTCGTCCTATCTGGGCGGCAAGACGACGCTCGGGCCGGAGGGCACCCTAAGCTGAAATTATGGGGCGGGAAACAACCGCCCCCCTGCCGGTCTTCGTAAATGCCCCATGAAAAGGATGATACCCCGTGGAAAATTGCCGCAGCCTGACCGCCGCCCTGGCCTTTCTTCTTGCCGTAGGCTTTGCCGTATCGCCGGTGCTGGGGCCAAGCTTTGACGGGTTTGATCCGAACCAGTTTCCCGTGCCGCAGGTGAACCCGTCTGTGCAGCCCGCAGGATACGCATTCTCGATCTGGGGGGTGATTTACCTGTGGCTCATCATCGGCATGGGCTGGGGGCTTTTCCGGGCCCGCGACGATTTCAGCTGGCATGACATGCGCAAACCCTTGTGCCTGTCGCTCTTTGTCGGGTGTTTCTGGCTTGCGATTGCTCAGGCCAGCCCGATCTGGGCGTCGATCCTGATCTGGGTGATGCTGATCTCGGCGCTTTACGCGCTCTTCCGTTCCCCCAAGGACGACCGCTGGTTTGCCGCCCTGCCCGTGGGCCTGTATGCAGGCTGGCTGAGTGCTGCCTCCTGCGTGTCGCTTGGTCTGCTGGCGGCGGGGTATGGCTGGATGAGCGAACAGACGGCAGGGTTGGTCTTTGTCGGCCTTGCCATCGTGATCGCAGCGGGGGTGCAGTCGACGCTG